>JAIRMA010000083.1 GCA_031259085.1 Christensenellaceae bacterium | reverse complement strand
TCTTTATCAGGATAATAGATATTGCAAGCAGTCAAAAGTATTTCATTCCCTCTTAGAACATCTGATATTTCAGCCCTTATATCATCTCCTACAAGAGATTGGTCTAAAACTCTCTTTTGTTGCATTACGAATTTTCCTTTCCTTAATGGTACTAAAATGAATCGGTTAGGACCATTAAAACATTGTACTAATTTATCAAATAAAACCATACAATCATTTTTATCATTAATCTTTTTCTCGATCCATTTAATTTCATCAAACACACTTTCACAAGAAACAGAAAAAACTAAGTATTTAGCATAATCTTTGTTTATTTCTTTTATTTTTATATAGCCCAGCTCTCTTTTTTTATTCATATTAAACCTCATATTATATAATTATTATTTATTAACTTTAAAGTCTCGCTAATAATCAAATTTGCTTTGTCCTTAGTCATTACTAAAACATCTTTATCATCCTCACCATCATTGAGTGATCCATAATGAAAGATTGAGTGCCTCTTCATTGAATAATAGTTATATAGCCTTTCAGTTTTTAAGGCATCTTCTGTTACTATTTGATTAGCAAAATGTGGTAATAATTTATAAATATTGCCTGCATCATCGTTTTTGTAAAACAAGTTGAAATTTTTAAAAATTGGAAGACCGCATTTGTTTATGTTATGTTTTATCACACCCTCTATGAGCTTTAAAGGCGAAAAAACATATTTGCCAAATTCATAATCTCCATGTGCTGGAGACAAATAATCCCTAACACACTGCCAAAGCATGATTCTGGTCTTATTTTGCAATGACACATCCACTAGATTAGACAGCAATTTATTGTAGGTATCAGTTAATTTCTCGTTAGTTATATATATGACATAAGTTAGACCCAATATTTCAATGAAATCACAAATAATGCCGTATCTTTTTGTCATTTCATTTATAACAAATGGCAAATCTAGGATTGAATGGGATAATTTCTCGATCAATAGCATATATTTATTATTGATAGTGACTATAGAGCCCACTCTCTCTGTATTCAACGAAAAATTTCTAATCACTTTGTTTTTATCTTTACAAACGTTGAGATTAAATTGAGGATATTTAGTATCGATTATGTCTAATAGGGTATCAATTGTACATTGATCTGTAAAATTTACAAAAACACCCCTTATATCATTTGTGTCACTATAAATTATTTTATCAAAAGCAGCAATTTCTGCTAGATATATAGCATAATCATGACATTCATTTCCAATAAATTCCTCAGCTTTAATAAAATCAAGTCTTAGCACGTCACGGATCGTACGACATATTGTATTGTAGCGTCTAAATAAATTTGAATTAGCAAGAGAATTATCTGCTTCCCAATTGCTAAGCTCATCACAATCGTGGATGATAATAAGATCAGAATATTCGTTTTTTATAGCCCAACTTATTGCAGTTAATGCGGCAAATATTTTTCCTGCTTTATTACCTATATGTTGATACTGTGTACTATCATCACTCCAATTTATACAAATAGCTTTAGCATTGTTTGGCTCATAAACAAGAATTCCAGATCCATATCTTTTGCTGTTTTCATTAAAACTTCCACCAACAAACGCTACGACAGAACCTCTCGTGAGAAACGGTTTTATATCGTCAATTCTCAAATCTTCGAAATTTTCCATGTTAATAGTAGCGGTGGTCTCGTATTCGAATCCTTCTATTCTAGAATTTAGATAATCAGGGTTCTTTTGTCTACAATTAACACATTCAGCATGTTTCTTAGTTATATAATTATTTTTTTCATTATCATAACTTATCAAAACAATGATCTCCTTGAAATTCAAGCTGCAAAAGACTGCCAATTTATGATATTTCGTACATATTATATATCAAAACAACATTTTAGTCAAGCTTAAGTTGAATCTTATTTAAATTGTTTATTCAATCTATGATTAAACTCTATAATTAACGAATATATTATTTAATGCGCCTTTTGTTTAGAAAATATATTGCTATTAACTAAATCTAATCTCAGGATCATTTTTCATATATAATTCATAACTCTAATCAATTGACAAAAAAATCATTATATAGTATATTTATATTTACATATTAAAGTTTTTCTCAACCATTTAATTTATTTTGTTTAAATTTGTGATATGATGAATTTGTATCGTGAAATTATTTTATTTTAGCTTTTAAGATCTGAAGCTTAAGATTGGATTAGATTCAACTTTAATTATGTATTTTATAGCATAGTAGGATGGTAATTAATATTGATTAATACAAATTTAGAGTCCATCATTACAAAATTGCTTGCTTTAACGGCAATTGAGCTACCAGATGATGTTTATGAATCTTTGCAAGCAATGCAAAAAAAAGAATCTCAGTCATTAGCCCAAGAGCTATACGCGTGCATTTTTGACAATCTCAGCAAAGCATCCTCATTTAAAAGGCCACTTTGCCAAGACACTGGCGTTCTACAGTTTTTTGTAAAGACAGGTGCGTCATTCCCTTTTTTAGAAGAGATAGAAGATACTATAATATCTGCAGTTAAAAGAGCAACAATTGAGGTTCCACTAAGGCATAACACTGTTGAATGTTTTTCTGAAAAAAACACTGGCAATAATACTGGAATTTTATCCCCCTGGATTGAATGGGAAATCGTAAAAGGTATGCAAAATTTACATATTGATGTATATATGGCTGGTGGTGGGTGTTCATTGCCTGGTAGATCAAAAGTATTAATGCCACTTGAGGGTTATGAGGGTGTCGTCAGATTTGTATTTGATACAATTGTAGAATGGGGCGTTAACGCCTGTCCTCCACTTGTGGTAGGGGTAGGAATCGGCACTTGTGCTGCTACTGCTGCTCTTTTGTCTAAGAAAGCTATATTGCGCAAAGTTGGTGAACACAACAAAGATCCAAAGGCCTGTGATATGGAAATCCGGATGAAGGAGGGTTTGGACAAAATAGGGATTGGCCCATTAGGCCTTACGGGAAGTCAAAGTGTTCAATGTGTAAATATTGAATTCGCGGGGCATCATCCCGCAACATTAGGTGTAGGTGTAACTGTTGGATGTTGGGCTACAAGAAGAGGCTCTATCGATATTAATCCTGATTTAACATATGCTATTACCTCCCATAAAAAAAGTCAAATCTTTAATAATTTTTGATAAAAGGATCGGTCATGAATAATAACCTTAAAACTATTACAACTCCAATAGATGATGCTCAAATTTTAGACCTGAAAATAGGTGATGTCATTTATTTAACTGGGATGCTAGCGACATGTAGAGATGATGGGCATAGACGAGTTGTTGAAAGCTCTAGATTCCCAAACTTTGATCTGAGAGGGATGACAATTTTGCATGCTGGACCCATTGTTAAAACAACTAATGATGGCTACGAAATGATTTCGATTGGTCCTACAACAAGCAGGCGGATGGAAGCATATGAAAGTGAGTTTATAGAAAAAACAGGGGTTAAAATTATAATCGGAAAAGGCGGTATGGGTGCTAAAACGGCAGCAGGATGTAAAAAACACAAAGCTATTCATTGTATATTCCCAGGCGGTTGTGCTGTAACAGCCGCTACAGAAGTAGAAAAAATTGTAGGTCTTGAATGGGAAGATTTTGGTATGCCAGAGGCCTTTTGGATTATGAGAGTAAAGAACTTTGGCCCATTAATTGTCTCTATTGATACGGCTGGAAATAATCTGTTTGAATTAAACAAGGCAAGCTTTAATGCAAAGAAAGAACTCGCTCTTACAGAAATATTACCTCATGTTCATTATTCACATAATTAATTAGCTGTACTCATGATATATCTAGATAATGCTGCAAACACACCTATTGACCCGTTAGTAGCTGATGTGTTCAATAGAGTCTCCACTACATATTATGGGAATCCAAATTCAGTACATATGACTGGATCAAAGTGCCTTAGTCTCATAAATAATTCTTTAGATTCAATTAGAGAGTATTTAGGGCTTGATGATTCATATGAGATTATTCCACTTGCGTCTGCTACTGAAGCAAATAATCTAGCTATTCGTGGTATTGCAGAATCTTATTCTGGATTAGGAAAAAAGATAATAAGTACCGTGTTAGAACATCCATCAGTGGGTGGGAGTTTAGCTCATCTAAAGGGTCGAGGGTGGAACATTGATTTAGTAAATATTAATAAGAACGGTCAGATTGATTTGGATCATCTGCAATCCTTAATTACATCAGATACTTCATTAGTTTCAATTGTTAATGTTGATAGTGAACTCGGGACAAAACAACCTATAACTAAAGTCCTTGACATTCTAAAAGATTACCCCCATTGCAAGCTTCATACAGATTCAACTCAAGCAGTTGGAAAAATTAATTCAAATTTTTATGATGCAGATTGTATAACTTTTGCCCCACATAAGTTCCATGGCTATACTGGAATTGGCTTTCTCTGTCGCAAAAAAAAGACAATATTAACCCCTTTTATGTATGGTGGAAGCAATATATCTTTATATCGTAGTGGAACACTCTCAACAGCATTAATTGCATCATCAGCTAAGGCAGTAGAACTAGCTTATACTAGAATGGAGCAAGATCAAAAAAATCTAGCTGTAATACAATCAATTTTCCATGACAGAATTAAGAAATATAACAGCGTGACAGTATTTAGTGGGCCTTGTTCCTCGCCCTACATAATAAATATGGGTATAGCTCATGTCCCAGGAGAAGAGGCATGTAGAATCCTCGACAACTACGGGGTTTGTGCATCATCAAAATCTGCCTGTTCTCCAAAGGGTATGCCTTCTAAAGCAGTGTTTGCAATTACAACAAACAAAACGCTCGCTACATCCTCTTTTAGAATAAGTTTTGGTAGGACAACTACACCACAGGACATACTAGATTTTTTAGATATACTGCCAAATTGCTTCAATTTATAACAGTATTTGCTTTACACAGTGAGAGAAATTATGACAGATGAACAATTCAAAAAAATAGAAAAAAGTATAATTACTACCTATAAAACCAGAATATGGAAAAAATTTGTATCCTCAATTAACGAATATAATTTGATCAAAGATGGCGACGCAATTGCTGTTTGTATTTCAGGCGGGAAAGATTCTATGTTGATGGCTAAGTGCTTTCAAGAGCTTTTAAAACATGGCAAGGTCAATTTTAGCCTCCAATTCTTAGTTATGGATCCAGGATATAATGAGATCAACAGACAAGTGATTGAAAATAACGCGCGCATTATGAATATCCCAATTCACGTATTCAATTCTGACATATTCGAAATTGTGGCAAAAGCAGGTGGAGCACCTTGTTATTTATGTGCACGCATGAGGCGCGGGCATCTTTACTCTAAAGCAAAAGAAATGGGCTGTAACAAAATCGCGTTAGGTCATCATTTCGATGATGTTGTTGAAACTATTCTGTTGGGAATGCTGTATAATGGACAAATACAAACAATGCTTCCAAAATTAAAGAGTGCTAATTATGAGGGGATGGAATTAATACGACCAATGTATAAGGTGGCAGAAGCTGATATCCTTAACTGGAAAGCATATAATGATTTAACCTTCATACAATGCGCATGTAGATTTACTGAAAACTGTGCTTTATGTGATGATGGGACAGGTCCATCAAAGAGAGAAGAGATGAAAAGATTAATCAAATACCTAATATCTATTAATCCTGATGCTCCTCAAAACATCTTTAATAGCATTTCTAATATAAATTTGGATGGTGTAATTGGGTATAGAAAACAAGGACATAAATACAATTTTTTAGACGAATATGACTAACACAAAATTGATTGATCCACCCACTTCATAAATTTTTTGTCCTAACACTGCATGCTTATTTGATGATAATCACTATATAATGACAAATAAAAAACCTATTGTTTTTACTAAATTTGTCCGATATATTTCGACAAAAACTCCTAATTTTTGTGCTTTTTTGCAACAGAATTTGTAAAGCGCTCGTACTAATTCCTCATAAAATTTAATGTTTTTACAAAATAATTTAGGATTTTTTGCATATTTTTAGATTTTGTTAAATTTTTTGCAACAATTTTTGTAGCTCTTTGTTTTTCTGTTGCGAAAATGCTTTTTATTTAACTATTATTATGATATACTTATAATGGTGAGTTTCTAAACTCATACAATTATGATAAAGGATTTTATTGCATGAAAATTTCAACATCAGGCAGATACGCTCTGCATATACTAATGGATATCGCTATACACAGTGGTGATTCGTATTTATCTCTTAGAAACATTTCTACAAGACATAATGTTTCTTTAAAATATCTCGAGCAGGTAGTTACATGTTTAACCAAAATTAATTTTCTCGACAGCCATCGTGGCGCATCAGGCGGCTATAAACTAAATAGACCCCTTGAAGAATACAAAGTCTCCGATGTGCTAAAGGTCACTGAGGGAAATCTCAGTACCGTTATAAGTGATGATTGGTTAGCACCTTCTCAAGATTTAAAAGATAAATGGGAAGGAGTCGAGGAAGTCTTGTCCGATTATTTTTCTAAAATAACTTTAGCAGATCTTGTAAATGCCAAATTAAATGCAAAACTTTAAAATTAATAGTCCGCCGTGTCAAAACTGGACACGGCGATTTTTTAAAAAAATCATGCGCTCCTTTTAAAATCAACTAACTTTGCTATTTAAAATTCCTTATTCTTTTTAGACTCTCTCAATTTTTTCTATTACTTGTGCAGTATGATAGTATCTTGTAAAAACCTCATGCGTCTCACAATTCAACCATCTTAAAACTTAAAACTTCTTTTTTAAAATTCTAACAATAGTCAAACTTAAAGCTTAAAGAACATTTTTGTAAAGCCTTTGATTGCATAAAATATTAAATTTTATGTGTAAAATTCTTAAATAAGGTTGAAATTCTTATTCTTATTATGCTATTATATATTATGCTCATGCGTTCAATTAATTTAATTGCACTTGCATACTAAATACATCAGGGTGGTTTTTATGAAAAGTAATGCTAACTCAACAGTTGATCAACCGTCACTCTCAAATAATACTCAAGTTAATACTATTCCCAAAATTGTTCCTAAGCGTGAGGTTGTATCCTTTGGAATAGCGGCTTGTGGGCAGGGGATGATATATGCTGTAATGTCAAGTTATATTTCTGATTTTTATATTAACGTCTTGCGCACTCCTCTTATTTTTGTTTTACTTCTAATGCTTCTTGCTCGGGTCTGGGATGCAATTAATGATCCTTTAATGGGGATCATCATTGATAAAGCAACACCTAAAAGTGGCAAAATGCGCCCATACATTATAATCTCCGCAATTCCCATTGCAATTCTCTCATTCTTAATGTTTTATGATTTCGGCTTATCTGCTACTGGAACTATGATATTAGCGAGCTTTGTATATGTATTATGGGGGATGATTTATACCGTAGCGGATGTACCATTTTGGAGCATGCCAAACATAATGACTCCAAACCCTGGGGAACGTGCTAATGTAATATCCTTTGGGAGAACTCTTAATGGTGTGGGAACAGCACTGCCCATACTAATATTTATGATCTTAGGATTTGTCATTCCTGCAGTAAAACCCGATCTCATTGGTATTGAATCCTCAAAATTAAAATATATCATAATAGCTTCGGTTTGTTCTGTAATCGGTATAATCTTGTTTATGTTCTCTTACTTCGGTGTAAAAGAGCGTGTGAAATCACCAGTAATTAAAATCAAATCTACTGAGAAATCAAACACTTTAAAGAGAATATTTCAATGTAAACCATTGATGATAGTCATAATTATGGGTGTTTTATCAAGTGGTAGATATCTTATGCAAGCAGGCGCTGTACATGTAGCGCGATATGCATTTTACATTGGTCCAGCAGTCTCAACTCTAACGACTGAAGCTGCTAAAACAGCCGCTGTTGAAGCATCAATCAGCACTGTTTCTACTATATTTACTGTTTGTTCAGCAATCGGCATGTTCGGGTCTATGCTTGTAATGCCGTTTTTATACAAGAAATTTAATTATAAACAAATCATAGTATTCACAGGGATCGGTGGATTTGTCGCTGGAATTTTAACACTCATAATGGGTTTGTTAAACATAAATTATGGTTTTAGTTGGGCTACATTTGTATGTATTCCCTTTATAATCATCCAATGCATACCTCTAGGAGCACTCAACGTCACGGCTTATGCAATGATTGGTGACTCCCTTGATTATATGGAATGGAAAACAGGATTTAGAGACACCGCACTTGGATCTGCCTGTCAAGGCTTTGTGAACAAACTCGGAAATGCTGTTGCAACCTGTCTTATTGTGGTCGTATATATTTTTATACAGATAGATCCAGCACAAATGTATTCAAAGGAGGCTGTCGTGTTTGCTACAGATCTCGCTCTCAATCAAAGAATTGCTATGTTCTCATTAGTATCAATTGTGCCTGGGATCAGCATTATTCTCTGCATTATACCTGTCCTGTTCTATGATTTGGTCGGGAAAAAGAAAGATCAAATTACTAAGGAATTAGCTGAACGCCGCCTTGCTAATTAAACTATATCTTGACATGCGTACATATTTTTGCTTTTTAATTTGCAATTCACTATAATTATAGCTAATACTATAATACGTGTGAGTTTTAAATATTCGTTTTTTAGTAACAGTAGTTATTTAACTAATGTTAACTTAAGTATACATAGATTCAAATTCTGAATTCGACAACTGGAGGTTATAATACACGATGTTTTTATATCCAAAATTTAATGCTGATAATATTAAAATTTTATCAGAATCAGCTGGCCCCACACATGAAATGCTACAAGACATATGTATACAATTACTAAATAAGAACATGGTTAAAACAATTGGGTACAATTCAAAGGAAACCGCTGTTTTACTTATAAAGGGATCTATCCAACTTATATATGATGATCAAGTCTTTAATGCAACAAGGGCTGATTTCTTTAAAGATCTTCCTGTGTGCATCCATTTTTCACATAACACAAAAATAAAGGTACTAGCACTTGAGGATAGTGAAATTTTAATCCAATCCACTTTTAACAACAACATTTTTCCCACTGAGGTATTTCATAGTGACAAATTAAGGTGTACTGTTAGTTGTAAGGATAAATGGGAGAATACCGCAGTGCGAAATGTGATCACGATAATTGATCACTATAGCGCGCCTCATTCTAACATGGTTTTAGGTGAGGTTTTAGTCCCTCAAGGTCGATGGTGGAGTTATATCCCTCATTCACACCCCCAACCTGAAGTTTATTATTATAAATTCGCAGATATAAGAGGTTTTGGAGCTTGCTTTATTGATGATCAAGCATATACTATAAAAGAAGGTTCTTGCGGGCTATTCCCAGGCGGTGTGACCCACGCTCAAGTTACAGCCCCAGGATATCCCATGTATTGCGCATGGATGATTAGGCATCTTGATGGCAATAAGTGGATAGATACGCGAATAGATGATCCTAGTCATAAATGGCTCTTATAACAGACCATATTTAACAGGAGTATAAAATGAAGAAAATTAAAATTTCAGTAGGCGAAGCCGTTGTCCGTTTTTTAGACAATCAATATGTCGTTTTCGATGACAAAAAGACTAAATTCATAGAAGGAATATTTACATTATTTGGACACGGTTGTGTTCTAGGTGTTGGCGAAGCATTAGCTATGACTGAACATTCACTAGAAGTTTATCAGGGCAAAAATGAGCAAGGCATGGCACATGTTGCCACCTCATACGCTAAACAAAACAACAGACGCAAAATTTTACCTTGTCTGTCAAGCATAGGTCCTGGCTCGGCTAACATGGTGACATCGGCTGCCACTGCTACTGTAAACAATATTCCTTTATTGTTATTACTAGGAGATACATATGCGTCAAGGCATCCTGACCCAGTACTCCAACAAGTTGAACAATCACACGATTTGACAATTACAACTAATGATTCATTTAAACCAGTTGTGAAATTTTTTGATAGAATATATAGACCCGAAATGCTAGAACCCGCATTGCTAAATGCTATGCGCGTTTTAACTGATCCGTCATCAACAGGCGCTGTAGCAATTGCATTGCCACAAGATGTCCAAGGGGAGACTTATGAATTCCCAGAAAGATTATTCAAACCTTGTTATCACAACATAATAAGGCAAGAACCATCATCTATAGAAATTCAGTCCGCCGTAGAGGTTATTAAAGCCTCTAAATATCCATTAATAATTGTTGGAGGTGGGGCTAGATATAGTGAGGCTGGAGAAGCAATAGCAAGTTTTTCATCTAAATACAATATTCCATTTGCTGAAACTCAGGCAGGGAAAAGCACAGCAAAAGGTTCTCATGAATTAAATTTGGGAGGGATTGGTGTCACTGGCAATTCAATGGCTAACGTAATTGCTCAAAAAGCTGATCTAATTATCGGAATTGGTACAAGATTTTCTGATTTTACAACATCCTCTAAAACATTATTCAATAACGCAAAAGTTTTGACAGTAAATGTCTCTCTATTTCATGCATCAAAACTTTATTCTACGTGTGTAGTCAGTGACGCAAAAAGGTTTGTCTGTTTAGTTGATCCATTACTAGAAGGTTATACTACAGCATATACCAAGGAAATTGCTAATGCAAAATCCAAATGGGCTACTGAAATGTCTAGGTTGTCTAATATTACATACAATAAGAGCAATTTCTCAACAGAGGTTTCTGCAAAAACATGTACTGTGATTGATGATTTTATTAAAACGACGTCTAGCAGTATAACCCAAACAGCAGCAATAGCTTTGATTCGTAACAATATCCCACATGATGCTGTAATAGTCGGAGCGTCTGGTAGTCTCCCAGGTTGCTTGCAAAGGATGTGGACTACTGATGCTATTAATTCATATAATATGGAGTATGGATATTCCTGTATGGGTTATGAAATTGCTGGTGCAATAGGGAGCAAGATTGCTGATAACACAAAAGAGGTATTTGCCATGGCAGGTGATGGTAGCTACTTGATGCTCCATAGCGAGCTTGTGACAGCTATTCAAGAAAACATAAAAATTATTGTTTTGCTTTTTGACAATGGTGGATTCGGTTGCATTAACAACCTCCAAATGAGTAAAGGCATCCCTTCTCTTGCCACTGAGTTTAGAAAATATGCAAAAGCAACCACAGAATTCATTCCTATTGATTATGCAGCTAATGCTCGTTCATATGGTTGCATCGCATATACAGTTAGAACTTTAAATGAATTGAAAGACGCTTTGAAAAAAGCCCAGGAAAATGCTAAAACCACCCTTATTGATATTAAAGTTTTACCTAAAACTATGACTGATGGCTACGTGGGCGGATTCTGGGAAACAGGTTTGACTAAAGCCCCACGCAATCCAGAACAAAAAAAAGCCTTGGATTATCAAACCGAAATTCTCAAGTAGCTCATATATCATTGTACTTTTAGTCAAGTGTAGCCACAATTTACATGGCTATTACTACTCTAAAACATGACAGATGGATCGTAAATATCAATTAAATTTGCTTCACTTCTTTTTAGATATAAAGGATTCTCAATAATTTAATATTTGAATTTTGGGTGATATTATGATATCATATATATAGTTTTTATTGATTATCTAATCACTTTGTGAGGAAAAAATGATTGAAACACGACTCCCCGCATATCCACTTATAACACTTGATCCTCTTTTGTCAATCTGGAGCACTACTGATAATCTTTATGACTCTGTGACATCAATGTGGACAGGAGCAGATAAACCTATGAATGGCAATGTCATTGTAGATGGCGTTGCGTACCGGTTTATGGGAGTAAAAGGTGCAGATGATATTATTCCACAAAAGAAGGTTACTTTGTCACTCTCATCTACCAAATATGAGTTTGAAAATTCATTAATTACATTTTCTATAAAATTTACAAAACCATTATTACCAAAGGATCTTTCTCTCTCAGCTTGTCCCATTGTGTTTATTGATGTCGAATGCAAAAGCAAGGATGGGAAAGATCATACAATATTAGTGCTCATTAGTTTTGGCGAAAAAATTGCTTATGATGAAGGTAAAAAGATAACTAAAAGCGGTGCTATACCATTCTCAGGTGGAAAAGTTGGATACTTAGGGCGAGCGCTACAACGCCCCCTGACAACAGCTGGGGATTATAAAGAGATTGATTGGGGTTGGCTTTATTTAACCGGCAATTCAGATATAATTGCTACTACCGTAGGCAAAATGCGTCGATACTTGAAAAAACTGGACATTTCTGAAAACAATCTAAACAAAAAGGTCATCCTCTCAAAGTTTACTAGTAAGGTCACTAAAACTACTGGGTTCTCCTATTTTAATATAATAGCATTTGACGATATCTCATCTATTAATTATTTTGGAGTTTACAAAAACGGTTTTTGGGCAACTGAATATTATGATATCCTAAACGCCCTACAAGAATTATTAAAGACTCGTGATTCGATTATCGAAACTGTAACTGAGTTTGATAATAAAAATGAACTGGAAATTGTAGAGAGATACGGGCGTGATTATTATATAACATTGATTGCGGCTTACAGACAAGTTTTTGCAGGGCTTAAAACTGTGTATGACGGTGATGAACTACTTTGTTTTTCGAAAGAGTGTGCTTCTAACGGATGTATGAACACGGTTGATGTCACATTCCCTGCTTCCCCTCTTTTATTGTTGTTCTCCCCGCGTTTATTAAAAGGACTTTTAATTCCTGTTTTTAAATTTGCAAGAATGCCTAGTTGGCCATTTGATTTTGCCCCTCATGATATTGGAAGGTATCCATTCGCTACTGGCCAGCGTTATGGAATTCGCAATCAATTACATAACATAGGTAGTGTTTATTTAGCGCCATTACGTCGTCATATTTATCGCTTATCAAGGCGCACTAAACTCTATTCGTTAAAAAGCCAGATGCCTACTGAAGAATGTGGTAATATGATTATTTTATCTACTGCATATTATAACGAGACTGGTGATGAAAGTTTCATTCGGTTAAATGCAGATTTACTACAAAAGTGGGTAGATTATATTATTAATAATGGTATTTATCCAGATTCACAGCTTTGCACTGATGATTTTGCGGGTTCTTTGGGAAAAAATGTGAACCTCACAATTAAGTCAATTATAGCAATAGGAGCATGGGGATTGTTGTTAAACAAGTTAAATAGTAGCACTGGCGATCCTTATATAGATAAAGCCAGAAAATTAGCTATGGAGCTGGAACAACAAGCTGATGCTGGACAACATACATCTTTAACACTAAATGAACGTGAATCGTGGAGTCTTAAATACAATTTAATATGGGATCGTATTTTTAAATTATCTCTGTTCAGCGAGAATCTATATAAAAAAGAGTGTGACTTTTATTTTAAGAAATCCGTGCCGTTTGGAATCCCGCTAGATTCGCGTGACACATACACTAAAACTGATTGGATGATGTGGTGTGCTTGTTTGGTAAACGATCAATATCTACTTAAGCATGTCTCATCTAGTATTGTAAAAATGCTAAATGAAACCAAAGATCGTGTGCCATTTACCGATTGGTACGATGCTGTTACAGGTTCCAATAAAGGATTTTGCCATAGGCCTACTCAAGGAGGTTTATGGATGCCAGAATACAAGCGACACATCTTGACAAAAAAGGGATATCTAGAACCTTAACTCAAAACTTAATATTATTGCATAACTGCACTAGTTGTGTTAATATATTAGTAATAAATCTAAATGCTATACCTAGTATATAAAGGACTTTAAATGAGAAGAAAAATTATAGCCGTCGTGGGAGACGCGAGTATAGATGAAAATTCAATAAAGCATCGTATGGCGTTCGAAACAGGCCGTGCTATCATTGATTGTGGATTCAGACTTCAATGCGGCGGCTTATCAGGTGCTATGAGGTCTGCTTGCATGGGTGCTCATGCCTCTAAAAACTACAAAGATGGGGATACGATAGGTATTCTCCCTACATTTGACATAAACACGGCTAATGAATTCGTTGACATTGCAATTCCAACTGGACTTGATATGTATCGAAATACAATAGTGTCAAATGCATCTGCTGTAATTACGATAGGGGGGGGGGCAGGAACATTATGTGAAGTTGCGAACGCGTGGACCCTAAAAAGATTGATCATTGCATATTCTAATTGTGAGGGAACAAGCGCACTATGTGCAGGGCGCAGAATGGACGTGAGAATACGTTATCCTGACATCCCTGAGGACATGGTTTATCCTGCAACAACAGTAGATGAGGCCATGAAGTTATTAGTTAAATATATAGATAAATATACAATATACCACACAGGAATCACGCCTGGACACTAAAATTTATCCAATGTTTTGCGAACTCAAATCGCAATTTCATTCTTCGTTTCCTGATTTTAAAAAGCTAGAATTTTAAGGTTCGAAAATAAATATCAAATACACATTGCGCCAAAATCGAACTAGCTGGTTGTCTCCACAGATAGAATATTAGTTATAAAATTAGACAAAACTGTGTTAACTATATGCCAAATCTGCAACTATGCCTTTTAATCCCGTATAATATTTGATATAATGTTATGTAACCTAAAATCCGCGTTTGTTAACATACTCATTGCGTCAATTCGTATTATTCAACCTTGTTGTTCGCTACTTTATTGCATCCCTATTTAAATTCTGGATGCTTTCTAAAATCTCGTTTTCAAGATTAAAAATCTTTAGAATTGTTTTTTGTCCTTTTGTAATCGCTTTATTCAATCGTAAGTTTTCACCATCTGATACAATTATAATGTCACAAGGTTATCAAATATCATTCGCATACATAATGATTTTTCTTTTGCATGGATAGATAGTTTATCTACTAAATATGCGCGTATTATAGCTGCAATAAACATGGTGAACATTTTACCATCTGTTGTTTCATCATTTTGTGTTATAAATCTATTACCGTACATCTCTACCTTAATCTGGGCATAGACTTTTTCAATTACATCTTTTTGCCTATAATATTTAAGAATTTGATCTAAGGACGAATTCATATCATTTGTAAAAAAATAAAAATAACTACCTTCTTTGAAAAGAGCATTAATTTTTGTATATCTCTTTCAAAATCAAATCCTGTATCATTTTCATGCTGTCTTAGAGTGAAGAGTTTAGAATAATCTATGATTTCATCTGAATTTATTATGCTCATGCACTGGAGTTTCTTTTCTCCCGCTTTTATAGTATTCAATAATTTTACATAATTTTCTGAATACCTATTTACATCGTAATACAGTTTAATTGTGGAAAAACCAGGTAAATGCTACAAAAAATGAAAAAAATTAAATTTAATTCAAAAACAAAAGAAAAAAGTGCGAAATTAATAAAAATGCTCAATAAATGAGCATAAAATTGAAAAAATCGTCAAGAAATACTTAGGCTTCCGATTCTCCCCAGATCACTAATGCGCATAATAAAAATTGTTTACCTTATTGTAATGAATTTGCATTAAACAGTTAATAATTGTAATACTCCTCCTCACGCCATTTCTTGAATATTCCGTGAAAATCCAGGTAGCATTTATTTCATCAATATTTGCTAGTATTCTTATGCTAGAACTACCTCAGTTAGGGTTATTGTTAATTTGGATGATGTATCAACTCTACCAACACCAACGGAATTTGTATCAGCCGAATATTTAATTCTCCTTCCAGAACAAGACACATCAACGGTTTTATATGACACAAGATCCTTAAAAATTATCTCATAATCTCGTTCTTTGGGTATCAAATTTACATTGCCTTTTGCAGATTCAATTTCAAACGTCATTGTATCATTTTCTAACTTTATAGTATATAAGGTTTCGACGTAGTCACCGTTTTTATAGCAATCTGTTATGCCATCATCTTCGTACAATGTAAATGAGCCATTACCAGCAACAACTAATATCTCTATAGCTTTAGGATTATCTATAGAATTATTTTCACAGACAGCTAATGGAAGTATGGTGCCCTCCGTAATAAGGACAGGGATAGACGTCTTGTTGCGTCTCATGTTAACAATTTTTCCACCCATGTATACTTCCCCTGTAAATATATCTACATACTTTTTTTCATCGGGCAACCAAACATCAATCTGTGACAATCCAGATTTATCAGCACTAATTGTTATAGGCGCAACTAAAATATTTTCGCCAAAATAATACTCGTTTTTAAAGTTATATGCCTCTGGTTTATTTGGATGTCTGTAATACAATGGTTCACATATAGCGCGTCCCTCAGAATATGCCCTATGATATGTTGTGTATATATATGGTATTAATTTATGCCTAAAAATCAACTGTCTTTTGACATCTGGATACACAGCTTCAAAAGTCCATGGCTCTTTGCTTCGTACAGCTTTCGTGCTGTGTAATCTAAATATGGGGCTAAATACGCCAAATTGCACCCACCTCAAGTACAATTCTTCATCGTTAGGTGCACCTAAATGATGTCCCCCAATATCATGCGACCATGTTATATAGCCTGCATTTGCAGCGGTTGCAGTAAAATATGGTTGGAATTTTAACACTCTCCAGGTTATAGCAGTATCACCAGAAAATCCAACTGGATATCTGTGACTTCCTAGTCCGCCGTATCTTGAAAGTATAAAAGGCCTCTTTCCATTTCTTGATGCATCTAGAAAATGAAAATGATTTAATCCCCACAAGGGATCATAGCCCTTAATCTTGGATTTTTTGCCTTGTTGCCAATCTATCCACCAAACATCAACCCCATCATTATCCTCATATGGATTATGCAAGACTTTAAAATAGGCGTTTATGAAATTCTCATCGGTGAAATCAAAGGGGACTGGTTTATTTGTCGTATGATCAAGCCCCATTTCATTACACATTTCTCTATACATAGATTCATAGCTTCTAACTCCGTCAGCAGGATGTAGATTTAAGGATATTTTCAAACCCATTTTCTTTAGCTCTTTGAACATCAATCTATAATCAGGAAAATACTTAGTGTTCCAACTATAACCTGTCCAGCCACGAACTCTTTTGTATTCAGAACCAAATTCGTTTTCAATATTAACCCAATGCCAGTCCATATCAATTGTTGCAACAGAAATGGGGATTCCCTCGCTTTCAAATTTCTTCATAACACCCATATATTCAGATTGAGTATATTCATGATATCTGCTCCACCAATTCCCAAGAGCATATCTGGGGATTAAAGGTGGCATTCCTGTTAACTTAAAAAATGTATTTAATGATGCTTTGTAGTCTTTAGATGCAAAGACATATGTATCATTTCTAGGATCAGATAATTTGAACATGCCGTTTTCATCAAGAATCAAAGTGTCATCTCTCATTACAGCTACACCATTTGAACCTATGATTCCATTGTATAATTTCGTCTTGCCAAATGTCATATCTAATGTTCGTGTCGTGCCCTTTAAATTCTTTTTATTATTACAACATATAACTGCACCATCTAAGACTACCGAATCAACTTTGCCTTTTTTCTTATTAACTCTGAATTCACAATCATCTGTTTTTACTATTAATTGCTTTTTCGTTTCTTCAACAGTATAATTATATTCCCCCAGGTTTCTGTACCATACAATCTGAGTTGACGCATCATTGAATTTTGAGTCCTCAGAATATTCGACGCGCAAAACAGATGGTGTTAAAACTGTTATTCTGACAGGTCCTTTAATAAAAATTTGTGAATCATTAGCGAGTGGCTCACCATGAGCTACGAGATGCTCATTTAATTCCAACATATAATATTCTCCTTGCCATTGATTATGCTCTATGTGGCAATTACATAAAAAATAATAAAACTATTTTTTGTGTGCTGTTTGAACGCATGATATTTTGACCAAATTAATGTGTCTTAATTTTACATTAAAGTTTGACACAAATTAATATGTTAATATTTTATCATGATAAGTTTAAGATTGCAATATTATAATTTATAATGTTTAAAAAAAATTCAATAGTTTAATAATTTATTGAAAATTTAGTTGGTCTATGTATATAGCAATGGTGCTTGTATTTTTCATAGTCCTAATAAAGCAAATTATGTATTTGACAATTAGTATAAAATATAATATAATTTACTTAAATATCACATTTTAAAACGATATTAAAGTCTAATCTGTGTTTTTATTTCTTAACAAAATTGGTGAGTTTAACTAACAATGTATAATATGGTTATTAGCCTAATTTTTTAGCTTTTGCATGCATATCGTTTTTGTTGGTTCTACAAATCATGAAACTGAGCTTCGTTAAATATACAATATATTTGATTAATAAAGTCTCTTTCCGATTGTTAATTCTATCTTAATAAAAATCTACCGATTAAATTATAATCTCCGTTAATTTAATAATTACAATTATTAATTTTACAATGTTTTTAGTGTTAAGTCTGTACTACGAAAAAATCGCAATAAAATATATGTGGTATATGTTTTTATTTGTAGAATTGAATTAATGCTATATTATGGATTGTCAATTAATACGATAATATTAAACGTATACTTTAATTAGATCACCCTTAATTAATGTAGTTTTTAAATGTGATTATTGAATGTATTAATATTTAAACATAACAATAATTGTTTAGTTATATTCTTTTCAACAATATCCTAATTGCTATATACTAAATTGATTAATAGCATTCAATATGTGCTAAGCACATTAATACTATCACATTTAAAATATTGTTATCCATTTAATTTTGATCTTTATCATTAAATTATTTTTAATGCTACCAGATAATATTAAAATATATAACAAAAAGGAGCTAAATATGGCAAAAATAATAAAAGAGGGTCTCACTTTTGACGATGTGTTATTAATCCCAGGGTATTCAAATATTCTGCCTCAAGATGCAAGCTTGTCAACATATCTCACAAAAAACCTGAAATTAAACATCCCAATCATTAGTGCTGCTATGGATACAGTCACAGAATGCGGAATGGCAATTGCCATGGCGAGGGAAGGTGGCTTAGGGATAATTCATAAAAATTTATCTATAGAGGATCAGGCAATTCATGTTGATAAAGTAAAAAGAAGTGAACATGGTGTTATAACTGATCCTTTCTTTTTATCCCCAGAACACAAGGTATCTGATGCTCTCATTTTAATGAAAAAATATAAAATTAGTGGGGTACCAATAACTCAAGGGACTAAGCTCGTCGGGATTCTTACCAATCGCGATTTGAGATTTGAAACAGATTTCAATCAAACTATTGGCAATATAATGACAAAAGAGGGATTAGTCACTGCACCTGTTGGGATAACCATCGAAGATGCCCAAAAGCTACTTGGAAAACATAGAATCGAAAAATTACCAATCGTTGATGATAAATTCAATCTAAAAGGACTTATTACAATAAAAGATATAGAAAAAGCAAAACAATATCCCAGTTCGGCAAAAGATAAGAACGGTAGACTCCTAGTAGGAGCGGCTGTTGGGATTGCTAAAGATACACTTGATAGAGTAGCCGCGTTGAAAAATTCAAAAGTGGATGTAATTGCGATTGATACAGCACATGGTCATAATAAGAAAGTATTGGAGACTGTAGCTAAAGTCAAAGAAAAATTTCCAGATATCGATATAATTGCAGGAAATGTTGCGACAGCAGCGGCCACTAGAGAATTAATTAAAGTCGGTGCAGATGTAGTAAAAGTTGGAATGGGACCTGGGTCAATTTGTACAACACGTATAATCGCTGGTATTGGGGTGCCCCAAGTCACTGCAATAATGGATTGCGCAACTGAAGCTGATAAATACGGAAAACGCATCATAGCAGACGGCGGCATTAAATTTTCAGGCGACATAGTTAAAGGGATTGGAGCAGGAGCAAGTGCAATCATGATCGGCAGTTTGCTAGCTGGCACAAGTGAGTCACCAGGATCTCTTGAAATTTTCCAAGGCAGAAGTTTTAAAGTGTATCGTGGGATGGGTTCAATGGGAGCTATGGAGTTAGGTAGTAAAGATCGATATTTCCAAGAAGATGCTCGAAAACTCGTACCAGAAGGCGTAGAAGGCAGGGTGCCGTTTAGAGGGGCATTATCTGATATCATTTATCAATTGGTTGGCGGCCTTCGTTCAGGTATGGGTTACTGCGGGATGAATACTATAGATGATTTAAGAACTAAAGCAGAATTTATAAAAATATCAAACGCTTCGCTGGTTGAATCACATCCACATGACATTTCTATTACAAAAGAATCACCAAATTATAGCACTAAAGGCTAACAAAATGTAGAGGTAATATGAATAATAATGAGATAGTTTTAGTTTTAGATTTTGGCGGACAATACAATCAATTAATTGTCAGACGTATTCGCGATTTAGGTGTATATAGTGAATTGTTCCCTTACTCAACGCCTATCGATACAATCAAAAAAATCAATCCCACTGCTATCATCTTTACAGGTGGACCTAACAGTGTGTTTGACAACGAATCACTTACAATTCCAAAAGAAATATTAACCCTCGGTATTCCTATTCTTGGGATTTGCTATGGCGCACAATTGATTGCTTTCTTAGAAAATGGTATAGTAAAAACTGCTGAAACCAGAGAATATGGTGGAAAAAATATTATCTATTCTAACTCTCTTATCTTTGATTCATTGCCAAATACTGGTATTTGTTGGATGTCACATACTGATTATGTAGATCAAATCCCAAATGGCTATAAGATTTTAGCTAGTACCGACAGTTGCAAAGTAGCGGCATTTGCTAACATTGAGAAAAGGATTTATGGCCTTCAATTTCATCCTGAGGTTGTTCATACTGAAAATGGGAATAAAATCCTTGAAAATTTTGTTTTCAAGATTGCAAAAGCTAAAGGCAATTGGAAAATGAAAAATTTTATTGATTCTTCAATTGATAAAATAAGAACTATAGCAGGAACTGGTAGTGTTTTATGCGGAATGAGTGGGGGCGTTGATAGTGCAGTAGCTGCAACACTCGTTCATAAAGCAGTTGGTGACCGATTAACATGTGTTTTAGTTGACCATGGTCTAATGCGAAAAAATGAATGTTCTGAAATAATGTCTGTCTTCAAAGAAGGGTTAGGTATGAATTTGATCTTAATAGATGCTAAAGATCAATTTTTATCCAAATTAAAAGGCGTTGTAGATCCTGACACAAAACGCAAAATCATTGGCGCAGAATTCGTCAGAGTTTTTGAGGATGTAAGTAAATCAATAGGCGCCGTTGATTTCTTAGTTCAAGGCACAATTTATCCTGACGTTGTTGAGAGTGGATTTGGGCAATCCGCCCCTATTAAACTCCATCATAACGTTGGTGGGTTGCCAGCTATAATTAATTTTAAAGGACTTATAGAACCTTTACGAGATTTATTCAAAGACGAAGTACGTAAAGTAGGGGTAGAATTAGGCCTGCCAAATTCTGTGCTCATGAGACAACCTTTCCCTGGACCAGGCTTTGCGATTCGGATTATTGGTGACATTACAGAATCAAAGTTATCTGTCTTAAGAGAAGCTGATGCGATTTTGCGGGAGGAAATACAACTTGCAAATTTGCAATCTGAGATTTGGCAATATTTTGCAGTACTGACTAATGTGCGTAGTGTAGGCGTAATGGGCGATATGAGGACATATGACCATATGTTAGCACTACGCGCTGTAACTAGTTTTGATGCAATGAGTGCAGATTGGGCGAAAATCCCTTGGCCTGTTTTGGAAAAAATTTCCAATAGAATAGTTAACGAATGTAAAAATATTAATAGGGTTGTATATGATATAACCTCAAAACCACCTGCAACTATAGAATGGGAATAGTCAATAAGTACATAGAGAT
>JAIRMA010000013.1 GCA_031259085.1 Christensenellaceae bacterium | reverse complement strand
CAATTAATAAAGAAAACTATGCAGTCACAAAAATGCGTTATCTAAGTAATGAAAAAGATGTAATCATTTTTAATGATTATATCAAAATTGAAAACATACCTAAAATAGCATATAACTATATTCTTAATGGTAAGAGTGCAATTGATCATGTAATAGATCAATATCAAATTAAAATTTTTAAAGACAGTGGAATTGTGAATGATCCAAATGAATGGAGAGAATATACAGGCGATGATAAATATATTCTAAATCTTTTACTATCAGTAATATCAGTTAGTGTTAAAACAATGAAAATCGTAAAGGATTTGCCAACGCTAGATTTTTAATTCGTTATATGATAAAGTGCTATTCGTTTAATTTAAATGATTTTACAAGAGATAACAACCATGTCATGATTGTTATATATATATTCATTTTCCAAGTTTAGTAAATCATTTAACAATAGCATAATATCATCAAGAAAAGCATATTCAATGAAATACCACATCTAACCAATTTTATATAATATTAAGTAGTAGTATAAGACAATAATTAAATAGCGCGGTATTTAATTTATTTCAAATAACCAATGCACAATATTTTCAGTTAATTTTAAAGGACATATAAATATTGTATCACATAATAATGAGTATACAATCGATAGTCATTTTAGATGATATAAAACTAATAAGTTATATTTAATGTGTTGTAATATAAGATAATATGAATACTATAAATACAATATATTCATAATGTAGAATACTATAAATATGTTTTGATTGATTTTTTCATTAATTACGTCAAATTTATTTAAATTTGAACAGTATTTAAATATTGACTATAATTGTAGGATTAAATAAATTCTGATAGTTAAATATATTCAAACCCAACAGAAGTAATATTTGTAATTATTTTAATAAATGATTCCTAATTAAATGTATAGAAAGTAATCAAGGAATATTTAAGCATTGATGGCGATGTTTTTTCAGTAACAACATTAAAAAAAAATTTATATGAATTTTAAGTTTGTAGTAGACTTTTGCTATGTTTTTATGATAATATGTTTAATAAGAGAAAAGCAATGAGCCTCTATTAAGAAAAGGAGCTTTAATGATAAATTTTCAACAAGATAACAATACTTTAAAATTTTATATTGGAGAGATATAGTAATGGATATAAATTTATTTGGTGATGTTGACATGGAAGTGGTAAACGAGCTAAGAGCTGTTAACAATGAATTTAATGATTACGCGTTATGGGAGTTGTCCTTAGGCTATCGACGAAGCAATTACGAAGAACAACAAACCATTAAAAACTGGATGATTGAAGTTAAAACTAAAGGGATTGATGCGGCTAATATATCTTCACAGGTGGCAAGCTTGCTATGTCGGATGATAAAGTCAGTGCCATTAGATAGTATGAAGAAATTAAAGGCCGTTGGTTTTTTTAGCAAGGCGGAAATTCAGAATGGTGGTCCAGATAGTTTGTTTGTTTTACAAACAGCTTGTGGGTTATTACAAGCAAATCGCAAAGATTTACTACATCAGGTTGTTAATTCAAACGGAGATATCATAGTTAATAGACGAGAGGCCGAACGGATTGTAGAAGAATTATTAAGTTCAGTCGACGAACTTGACTATTAGAAGTAAAATGAAGGACTTAAGATAAGCATAAACAGCGAATATGACTATAGGCTTTAAGTTAAGTATAGCTCAAAGAACACGTCGCAAAAGATACTTGGAAACTTCATAGAGTTCACCGCTTCGTTTCGAGTGGTGCGTATGTTTTGGATAAAAATTTCAATAAAATATATAAAATAATGAAATTAGATAATCGTAGCAATGTAGTAAATATGGATGATAATTTACCAAAACGCAATGCAGAAAAATTGTATGCCAAATATACTGGTGATAAGTATTTTTTGTTTTGGGCTAACTATAGAAGAGGATCATGTTCAGGCGAAACAATCTTATCTACCAAAATTCTATGGAGGATTTAGATAACATAGAAAAACTTTAGAGGACATGATGTAATGACACTAACAAAGAAAAGGATTAAACTCTATTAAAAACAGAGGAAATCCTTCTTTTTATGGTGACAGCTAGAAAATTAAAATAAGAAGAGAGAGACAAACCATTCAATGATATGATGTAAGACAGCCTTGATAATAAGTTTATTTACGACAAAATAGAAAATTTAAAATGCCGTTTGACAAAAGCAAAGCACTAGAGGACGAGCAATGCCAAAGAAATTTTTAAAGTGCATGGCGTCATGTTATTAATAATAGGTTTACTTAAATAAATTTTCTAAATGGGTTTAAATAACTAATCACTTTGTTCATAATAGAATGAAAAAAAAACATTAATTTATAGTTGAGGAAAAGAAATTGACTATCCATTTATGGGATTATTTCCAAATAATCCACGAAAAGAACTTAATAATATTAAATATTGGACTAAAAAGGCAGTTGTTATTGAAAAAGATCCACCACCTTTTATGCGCGATGTTATAGCTCCTAATTGGCATATTTGCACTGAGAGAGATTATACGCGTGGTTTCACTTATGCTAGATGCCAAGGCGATTACTATAAATTTTCAATTGATAGATGCTTTGAGTTTTATTTAAACAAAACTGATGCACAGGAATTTTATTTTGACCAAACGGGCAAAGACTTAAGTGATACTGATTTTTCTACAACCATCTTAGAAGAGCAAATGACTGAGTATAGTGGTGTCATATTTACCCTATATAATGATGAAGAAGCCATCCTCATTAATGCTAAGATTGATGCGGCGAGAGAATTAACAACATATAACAGACCAGTGAAGCACTTAACAGAATATGTATTGAAAAGGCACAGAAAATACACTGAGCTTAAAGTTCTGAGCTATTCGAGTTTTCCAGTGTTATCACGTTTCATTGTAACAGGATTTCCACGAAAGAAACCTGTTAATCTCTTTGATTCAAATAGTTGTGGTCTAGATCAAACCTATGATGAGGTTTATACTATTAAAGAACACAATGTGGCTGTTGAAACTTCTAATGAGAGACGCATGGTAGTTTGTTGTAAAAGGGAAAAGTTACTAGCTAGTGTGTGGGATGCGTTTATCAGGGATATGTTAAATATTGCTCAGTATCGTCTTCAAAAAGAAGCATTGTTTTTTAAAGATGGATTTCCTAAGAACTTAACAATCAACAAGTATGTTACACTAATACCAAAATTGCAAATGAAGTAATGATACAG
>JAIRMA010000106.1 GCA_031259085.1 Christensenellaceae bacterium | reverse complement strand
CATGGTCAAGGGTTTAAACAAGACCTTGCGCGAATCCTCCGCAAGAAACAAAATAGTTAGATAAGGCACTTAAAATCGACCCAAAAAGTGCCGAAACGGTCGAGAAACGAATGAGGTCGTTGGAGACGGTGGTGAGTACGGCTACGCAATAGAAGTAGAATTAAATATAAATTACCCGAGTTTTTACGGATTGACAAAAAAAAATTGGAATATATCACCGTTTTTCATCAATGCAAAATTCAAACCTACCATTTATCCTATGGATTAGAATGGCGCTATAAGACTAAAATCATTCTCCTAAGATTACTAAATTAATGAATGTTGTTGACAAAGGTCCACATTATCAGTATAATTTACATAGCATATGACAGTTTTTACTGTCATGTAGTTAATCATGAAATCGCGTTTAGAAGGTGGATTTATGTTTAAGTATAAACCTGAGTTAAGAGATGGCGAAAAGGACATGCGCATATATATTATTATCAATCTACTCATATCTCTAATTTGTGTTATTTTGGCGTTAGGAAATATTATATCTTTTATCACGCGAGCTGTTATGAAGCAAGACGATTCTAGTATTAGTTTTGCAACCACACTACTGTTTATTGCGGTTTCAGGATTTACTATTGCCACAATAATTGCTTACTTAAGTATGATAAAACTACGATATTCAATATATGAAGAACAAATATTAACAATATCAGATCTTGCAGCTAAACACAAGAAAGCTGAAAAAGTGATTATCAGACAAATAAAACTGATGATAAAACAGCAGTACATTATAAATCATGTTTATAATGAAACGTTAAACATATTAGTATATATTCCTCCTGATAACGAAAATAATAGCATGAAGCAATACTTTTATGGAACTGATGAAATTGTCGCAATAAATCCCGACGATGAAGAAGAAAATGCGGAAACTCCCGATGGCGAAATCAAAGCTAACTACGCACCTTCAGAAGAAATTAATCATCCACAAATTCCCACAAAATGTCCATCATGTGGCGCAAGTCTAGATGCTAGCAAAAATGGCGAATGTGGATATTGTGGTGCAAATCATGGAATTTTTAGGTCTGATGAATAATATGGAATCAAACTGTTAGAAGTATTAAGTTTAGCAGTATGTTGCACAAGTATTATATAACAACATCAGAGGATGTTATAGTTTATGTATAGTATGTCAATTAGGCACTGTCTGACCTCATCTACGACGATTAGGCAAATGCATCGTCGCTGGCAATGACTGCCGAGTCAAACGAAAGTTATCATTTGGATTAACTAATTTAACTAAAAATATTGAAAACTGTGAATTTGATATATAAACTATTTGCTTTAAATTTTTTAATATGCTAAAATACATTTAATCACAAAGTTGATTAATAAACAAATTCACACCTCTAGTCGTGCTCCGTGCAAATTTTAATTATATAGATTAAAGCTAGAGGGAGGAATAAACGGAGGTTATTTATGGCTGTTATTTCAATGAAGCAGCTTTTGGAAGCAGGTGTACATTTTGGTCATCAAACCAATCGATGGAACCCTAAGATGAAGAAATATATTTATGATGCGAGGAATAATATTCATATTATAGATCTTCAATTAACAGTAGAGTTAATTGAGAGCGCATATAAATTTATACACTCAGTAGTAGTAGATGGCAAGTCGATTTTATTTGTTGGGAAGAAAAAGCAAGCAAAAGAAGCAATACAAAGTGAAGCAGAAAGATGTGGCATGTATTTTGCTAACCAAAGATGGTTAGGTGGCACACTTACAAATTTTCAAACAATTCGAACAAGAGTTGATAAGTTAAATAAACTTAACCATATGGAAACTATTGGCGAGTTTGATTTATTGCCAAAAAAAGAGGTTATGAAGCTCAAAGCTGAAAGGGATACTCTTGAAAACAACCTAGGCGGCATCAAGAACATGCGTACTCTGCCAGGCGCTTTATTTGTAGTAGATACAAAAAACGAACACATTGCTATAAAAGAAGCCAGGACATTAGGGATTCCTATCGTGGGATTAGTTGATACGAATTGTGATCCTGATGAAGTTGATTATGTTATACCTGGTAATGATGACGCAATACGAGCAATTAAACTAATTGCTTCTGTCATGGCAGATGCTGTAATTGCTGCAAAAGAAGGATGTGAAGCGGCGCTAGTAGTTGAGGCAACATTAGATTTAGAGTCTGACGAAGTCATAATACCAGCAGATAGTATCATAGAGAAATTAGAAGACGGTGAAGTTATGGAAGTTGCTGAAACCGAGGCTAAAGAAGAAGTCAGTGAGTAAAAATAGAATTAAGGAGACCACAGAATATGGCAATATCAACAAAAGACGTATCTGATTTGAGAACGCAAACTGGTGCTGGAATGATGGATTGCAAGAAAGCACTTGAAGAAGCCAACGGTGTTATTGAACGAGCTGTTGAAATTTTAAGAGAAAAAGGCAAAGCGGCCTCTGCAAAAAAAGCTGGTAGAATTGCATCACAAGGTATTGTAGATTCATACATACACTTAAATGGCAAAATTGGTGTTTTGATTGAAGTTAACTGCGAAACCGATTTTGTTGCTGGGAGTGCCGAATTCAAAGAATTTGTGCATGAACTTGCTTTACAAATTGCAGCATCAAAACCAACATACATTTCAATTGAGGATGTACCTCAAGATGTAGTTACTAAAGAAGAGTCAATATTCAGGGCAATAGCTGATAATGAAAAAGGTTCAAAACCTAAGCCTAAGGAAATCGCGGATAAAGTGTTACAAGGTAGAATGAATAATTTCTACAGAGAGGTTTGTTTGCTAGAACAGGTATATGTGCGAGACAACACAAAAACCATCAAAGGACTATTAGCTGAATTAACCTCAAAAATCGGTGAGAAAATAGTTATTAGACGTTTTATATGTTATCAGATGGGAGAGGGGCTTCAGAAGAAAGTGGATAATTTCGCTGAAGAAATAAATGCACAAGTCGCCAAAATGAAAGAGGCGAACAAGGATTAATGGTATTAATTAAGAAAGGTAATTAATTTACCTTTTTTTTTGACATAAAAATTAATACTTCGGAGATAAACGGTTATGAATTTGACAAAATACAAACGAGTCCTTATAAAACTTTCAGGCGAAGCCCTAGCGGGGAGTGATGGATTTGGCATTAATCGTTGCGTAATTGATAACATTGTGAGTCAAATTGTAGAGCTTCACCGAGCAAATGTTCAGATATGCATATTAGCTGGAGGAGGCAATTTTTGGCGAGGCAGAATAGACCCATCAATGGATCGCACTACAGCAGATCACATGGGCATGCTTGCCACTGTTATAAACTGTCTAGCATTACAAGACGCTCTTGAACGAGCGGGCACTCAAACAAGAGTACAGACAGCAATTACAATTGCAAGCGTAGCTGAGCCGTATATAAGAAGAAAGGCTTCAAATCATCTCGAAGAGGGTAGAATAGTAATATTTGGTTGCGGAACTGGCAATCCATATTTCACTACTGATACTGCAGCTGTACTTAAGGCTGCTGAAATGTGTGTAGATGTATTATTGCTTGCAAAAAATGTTGATGGAATATATAGCGCTGATCCAAAAAAGGACAAGAAAGCCCGGAAGTTTGATCAAATAACTTACGATGAATTATTAAAATTAAATTTGAAAGCCATGGATCAAACCGCAGCTACGTTGTGTATAGAAAACAATATACGAACGCTTGCTTTTGGTTTGAATGAACCTAATAGTATAATTAGGGCGATCACTGAAGAAAAATTTGGCACAATTTTGCAGGTGAAGTTTGATTAATGACGACTATCATGTTCTCATAAGGTTTTAATTATACTACAGTGGAGGTCGTTATTTAAGTGAAAGGGCTCTTTAATTTACGAGAATTATCAACTGAAAAAATCAATGAAATCGTGCCTACTGCTTTAAATTTTAAAAAAGGCATTAAAAGTGTCCTCTATCCAGGAACAAAAATGGCGACACTTTTTTTTGAGAATTCAACACGCACTCATTATAGTTTCATCGCGGCAATGTTAAATCTGGGTATTAAACCTGTACAAGTCAATCTAGAATTATCGAGTATAAAAAAGGGTGAAAGCTTATATGACACAGTCAAGATGTTTGAGTGCGCTGGTTTTGATGGTGTCGTAATACGACATACTAAAGACGGATATTATAATGAATTGTCAGGGATAAACATTCCGATATTCAACGGTGGCGACGGTGTGTCAGACCACCCTACCCAAACTCTACTAGACCTAGTAACTATTTACGAAGAATTTGGTTCCTTTGAGGGTCTTAAAATATGTATCATAGGTGATATATCACATTCAAGAGTAGCGCACGGAGATGCTGAAATCATGAAAAGATTAGGTATGAAAGTATATATATGCGGACCTAATGAATTTTTAGATAACACAGCAGAATCGATGACCCCTGACGAGGCTTGTGAAATTGCTGATATAATAATGTTACTAAGGGTACAATTTGAAAGGCATGAGAGCAATATGGGCATGAGCTTGACAGAGTATCATCAAAAATTCGGACTCACTAAATCCAGGATGCTTAGGATGAATGACTCGTCAATAATAATGCATCCCGCCCCAATTAATAGAGGTGTTGAAATTGCAAACGAAGTAGTCGAATGTAAAAAGAGTAGGATTTTTGCCCAGATGACAAATGGTGTTTATACTCGAATGGCAGTCATTCATATGGTTTTGGATGGTAAACTATGATTATTCTCAAAAACGCAAAAATAACAACCGATGATGCTAAATTAACAGATGTAGACATCTTGATAGTAAATAACACCATTAGAGAAATTAAGCGAGGCATATCAAATCCAAATGCATTAACATTTGATGTTGGTGGGGCATTAGTAATACCTGGGGCTGTAGATGTGCATACACACTTAAGAGAACCTGGGTTTAAGCATAAAGAAACAATCAAGAGTGGAACGAGGGCTGCTGCTAAAGGTGGTGTAACTAGCATAATGTCAATGCCAAACCTTAGACCTGTGACCGACTCAGTTGACGAGTTTAATAATTTAAACGAGATAATTAAGCGTGATGCGTGTATTAAGGTTTATCCTTTTGCATCGCTTACCAAAGGACAGGCTGGGGATGTTCCATCAGATATACTAGGATTATCAACTTTAGTCAAGGGATTTAGTGATGATGGTGTTTGTGTAAATAATGAATCTGTATTAAGAGAATGTATGAAAAGAGTCAAAGCTTGTGACAGCATTATTGCGTCACATGCTGAATACATCGGATTAGGTAAAACGAGAGAAGCTGAGATCAAGGCAGTTGAGAGAGAATTGCGATTGGTAAGGCAAATTGGTTGCAAATATCATTTCTGTCACTTATCAACTAGTGATTCTATTGAAATGGCGTTAAATGCACAAAACGAAGGATTAGATGTCACGTTTGAAGTGACACCACATCATTTGGTGTTATGTGAAGATGACATAAAGGGCAATACCAATTTCAAAATGAACCCCCCACTTAGAATGATGTCAGATCACATAGCTACGAGAGAAGCGCTTCTAAACTCTAGAGATATTATAATTGCAACTGATCACGCCCCGCATTCAGTAAGCGAGAAAAACACAGAGTATGATGAAGCTCCAAATGGGATAATAGGTCTTGAGACCTTTATTCCGTTAATTTACACTGAGTTTGTAAGGACTGGCCTTATAACAATCAATAAAATGATTGATTGTATTACGTTTAATCCTGCAAAGAGATTTAAATTAGAGCATGGTGTAATCAAAGTAGGTGGAGTAGCTGATATTGCGATAATTGCTATTGATGAGAGACAAGAATACACGCTTGATGACATACAATCATTATCAAAAAATTCGCCTTTTATAGGTCGTAAGTTATATGGAAACAATATATTGACTTTAGTGAATGGGTGTGTTAAATACGCTGATAGTAGATTTGATTTGACTAAAGAAAACTTGAACAAAGGAGTTGATAAATGATAGAAAAAATGCTAGTTTTAGAAAACGGTGATGTCTATCGTGGAGTTGGATTTGGAAGCTCTGATACTAGAATAGCAGAGCTTGTATTTAATACATCGATGGTAGGATACCAAGAGATATTATCCGATCCATCATATTGTGGACAGATTGTAGTTATGTCATATCCACTTATAGGCAACTATGGACTAACTGATGAAGATTATGAGTCTAAAAACATAGCAATAGCTGGATTTGTTGTGAGAGAGTATAATGATAATCCTTCTAACTTTAGATATACTCAAACGCTAGGCGAAGTTATGAAGGAGAATAAAGTAGCTGGGATTAGCGGACTTGATACTAGAAAAATTGTGAGGACAATACGGGACTCTGGTTCAATGAAAGCCATGATAACTGATGCTGATAGATCAATAGATGAGTGTAGAGCAGAGCTCAAGAACACAACACTTGCAACTAATCAAGTCTCACAAGTCACCTCGCAAAAAATTTGGTACGCAAGAACTCGTAATCCTATATATACTATAGTAGCAGTCGATTGTGGGATAAAATTAAACATAGTTAGAAAATTCAATGCGCATGGATGCAATGTTGTAATTGTTCCATATAATTCTGCTCCGTCCGTTATTGAGCGATTTAAACCTGATGGGTTGTTTTTGTCGAACGGCCCTGGTAATCCTGAGGACGTACCTGAAGTAGTATCACTTGTGAGGCATTTCAAGGGAAAGATCCCCATAATGGGAATTTGTTTAGGGCATCAAATCATAGGACTAGCATATGGTGCAAAAACATATAAAATGTTATTTGGCCATCGAGGTGCAAACCATCCTGTTTTAAATCTAAAAACCGATAAAATTGAAATTACTAGTCAGAATCATTCCTATGCTCTAGATAAAGAATCTCTAAAGGACACAGGGCTTAAACTAACGCATGTAAATGTAATAGATGGTGAAGCCGAGGGCGTTGAGGATAGTAAAAATAAGGTAATGGGAATACAGTACCATCCTGAGAGTGCGGCAGGGCCAGAGGACAGTGAATATTTGTATAACATATTCACTGATTTGATGGATGCTATGGGAGGGCGCAAAAATGCCGAGACGAACAGATATTAAAAAGATCATGGTAATAGGCTCAGGACCTATTGTTATAGGACAGGCTGCTGAGTTTGATTATGCTGGTACGCAGGCCTGTATTGCACTAAAAGAAGAAGGTTATGAAGTTGTTTTAGTAAACAGCAATCCTGCAACTATAATGACTGACACTGATATGGCAGACAAAGTGTACATGGAACCATTAGACCTAGAACACGTAGCAAGGATTATTAGGCATGAGCGTCCTGACGGACTACTTTGTAGTCTGGGCGGACAGACTGGTTTAAACTTAGGTATGCAACTCCATACGAAAGGTATTTTAGACGAATGTCAAGTTGAGATGCTAGGTACTGATTTTGATGCGATTGCTAAAGCTGAGGATCGCAAACTATTTAAGGAGTTATGTGAATCAATTGATGAGCCAGTTATAGAGTCAGACATTGCGACTTCGATACAAGGCATCGTCGAAGTTGCGCGCAAGATAGGATTTCCAGTTATATTAAGGCCAGCATTCACTTTAGGTGGTACTGGAGGTGGTTTTGCTGAACACGAGGGTGAATTGTATGAGCTTGCGAAAAATGCATTAAAACTATCGCCTGTAAATCAAGTTTTGGTTGAGAAATCTGTTAAAGGATTTAAAGAAATCGAATATGAAGTATTAAGAGACGCAAACGACACGGCAGTTGCAGTTTGTAGCATGGAAAATGTTGATCCTGTGGGCGTGCATACAGGGGATTCTATAGTAGTATGTCCCTGTCAAACTTTGACTAATAAAGAATATCAAATGTTAAGAAATGCTGCTTTAAAGATCATACGAGCCTTGAAAATTAAGGGAGGATGCAATGTGCAGTTTGCACTTGATCCATATTCATTTAAATACTATGTTATAGAAGTTAATCCACGTGTTAGCAGGTCTAGCGCACTAGCTAGTAAAGCAAGCGGTTACCCGATTGCTAGGGTAAGTGCCAAAATTGCTTGCGGGTTACGTCTTGAGGAAATTAAAATATCGAGCACAATGGCTGCCTTTGAACCCACGCTTGATTATGCAGTCGCAAAATTTCCAAGATTTCCTTTTGATAAATTCAATAAAGCGGATAGAAGATTATCTACACAGATGAAAGCCACTGGGGAAGTAATGAGCTTAGGCCGCACAATTGAAGAGTCTTTTCTAAAGGCCATTAGGTCTCTAGAATTAGGTTATGATCATCTTTATCTTAAGAGTGCTGCACAAAAAGATAGTCATGCATTAGTCGATGATATAATTGCTGGTAATGATGAGCGCATCTTTTCGATAGCTGAAGCCATACGTAGAGATATACCTATTGATTATTTATATAGAATCACAAAGATCGATAAATTCTTTCTAGAAAAAATTGCAAACATTATTAAGATGGAGACAACCATTCAAAATAATCCTAGGGATATAAAAACACTCATTAGCGCAAAGAAAATGGGTTTTTCGGACGAATATATTGGGAAACTTTGGAAAATGGATTTTTTTGCTGTCTACCAAATGCGCAAAAAGAGCAATATCTATCCTGTTTACAAAATGATTGACACATGTGCTAGTGAGTTTAAAGCGTATGTTCCATATTTTTATTCTGCTTATGAAGACGAAAACGAATCTAAAATTAGTAGTAAAAAGAAAGTAGTAGTCTTAGGTAGCGGTCCAATTAGAATTGGACAAGGGATAGAGTTTGATTATAGTACTGTGCATGCTGTGTGGGCTATAAAAGACGCTGGATATGAGGCAATTATTATTAACAACAACCCCGAGACAGTTTCAACTGACTACACTCTAAGCGATAAGCTCTATTTTGAACCACTAACATTTGAAGATGTCATGAATATAATCGACTACGAAAAGCCTGAGGGCGTAGTTGTTGCCTTAGGAGGGCAGACTGCTATTAATCTCGCTTCGGATTTAGACAATGCAGGTGTTAGAATTTTAGGGAGTAGTAGTCATAGTATTGCTCTTGCTGAGGATCGGGATAAGTTTTTCTTAGCGCTCAGCGCTATGGATATTCCAATGCCAACAGGCCGCGCTGTTTTCAATCTAAAAGACGGAAAAAAAGCTGCAATGGAAATTGGCTATCCTGTGTTAATTAGACCATCATTTGTGTTAGGTGGACGAATGATGCATATAGTATATGACGAAAAATCACTTGTGAATTACATCTCAGAAGCATTTGAATTGAATCGCAAGCATCCTGTGCTAATTGATAAGTATATTGAAGGAAAGGAATGCGAGGTTGATGCTGTCTCAGACGGCAAGAATATATTTATACCTGGTATTATGGAACACATTGAGAGGGCTGGAGTACATAGTGGTGACTCAATGAGTGTTTATCCACCATATTCATTGTCTCAAGAGATTAAGGATAAAATAATTGATTATACAACACGAGTAGGCCTAGGCCTTAATATAATCGGACCATTTAACATACAATTTGTGGTTGATAACAGTGACTCAAAAGTATATATAATAGAGGTAAACCCAAGAAGTAGTAGGACAGTGCCGTTTTTAGCGAAAACGACAGGGGCGCCAATTGCTAAAATTGCGACAAATGTGATGTTGGGGAAGTCCTTAAAAGAATTGGGATATGTAGGTATGCAAACAGAAAAAAAGCGTTGGTATGTTAAATCCCCAACATTTTCATATTCAAAATTGATTGGTCTAGATGCTGTACTCTCACCAGAGATGAAGTCAACAGGCGAAGCGATTGGTTATGATAAATCCTTGAATAGAGCGGTTTATAAGTCAATACGCGCCTCAGGAATGAAAGTGAGTAATTATGGCACTGTTTTTGCCACTATATCTGATACTAATAAAGAACAAGCATATCCACTCATAAAACGATTTTATGAATTGGGATTTAACATTGCAGGGACTGAAGGCACAGCTAAATATCTAAGAGAGCGTGGGATTAGGACAAGAGTCAGGAAAAAGATTTCTCAAGGATCTGATGAAATATTGACAATGCTTAGGAAAGGATATGTGACATATGTAGTTAATACTATAAGTGAAGGGAGTAAAAATGAACAACTAGACGGGGTTCAAATTAGACGCACTGCCGTTGAAAATAGCGTACCTGTGTTCACCTCGCTTGATACTGTACGTGCCTTGTTAGATGTTTTAGAAGAGATAACAATGGGCATCTCTACTATAAATGCAGATTAATAGTTATTATGAAGAATGTTTTTCTAACGGTCAAAGAAAACAGACCATTGACTAATGACTTTTACAAAATGGTTCTTGAAGGAGAATGCAGTGGTCATACAGCTGGGATGTTTGTCAATATTAAATTGCAGGATTTTACTCTGAGACGTCCATTTGGAATAGCAGATGCTGATAATCACTCGATCACTTTACTATACAAAGTTGTTGGGCTCGGTACTAAATATATGACAACTTTGCAAAATGGTGTTATAATTGATGTATTGACATGTCTAGGAAACGGTTTTAATTTAGGTAAGGCAAGCAAGCCATTATTAATAGGCGGTGGCACAGGGATTGCCCCACTATTTAAACTAGCTAAGGAATTGAAATCAAAGTACCCAAATATTATTCTTGGATTTAGAACCCACGAAGATGTATGTATGATACACGAATTCTCTGAGTTTGGCAACGTACATGTAACAACAGATGATGGGAGTTATGGTTACAAAGGTAATGTTTTAAGTTATCTAAAATCCACAGGAATTGTCTATGATTATTATTATGCATGTGGACCATTAGTGATGTTAAAGAACCTAACTTCAATTGACAAAAACGGAGAATTATCATTAGAATCACGTATGGGTTGTGGATTCGGTGCATGTATGGGATGTAGTATAAAGACGAAGAGTGGATATAAACGTGTTTGTAAAGAGGGTCCTGTTTTTAATGCGTCAGAGGTGATTTTTGATGAACAGACTTGAAGTAGAATTACTAGGTAAAAAGCTCAAAAATCCGATCATACCTGCAAGTGGCACTTTTGGTTTTGGTTATGAATTTGCTGAATATTATGACATAAACATACTTGGATCAATTGCACTGAAAGGCACAACTCTTCATCCTAGATACGGGAATCCATTACCTAGGGTAGCAGAGTGCAAGTCGGGGATGATAAATGCAATAGGATTACAAAACCCTGGTGCTGATCAAGTCATATCCACAGAATTGGTTAAACTTAAAAAGGCATATAGAGATAAGGCGATTATAAATATAGGTGGACATAGTTTTAACGATTATATCGATACCGCCAAAAAATTCAATGGCATTAGTAATATTTGGGCCGTTGAACTTAATATAAGTTGTCCTAATGTAGAGGGCGGGGGGATGGCATTTGGTACTAATCCTCTAATAATTAAAGAATTAACAAGTGCAGTCAAGAGAGTAATTACAAATCCGTTAATAGTAAAGCTAAGCCCAAATGTCACTTCAATTCAGGATATGGCAATCGCTGCTGAAGAGGGTGGGGCTGATGCCATAAGTCTCATTAACACGCTTGTCGGAATGAGAATAGACCTTAAAACTGGAAAGCCTATAATATCTGTAAAAAGTGGTGGATATAGTGGTGTAGGCGTGTTTCCTATAGCAATTAGAATGATTTATGCGGTGAGTAGCTGTGTTAAAATTCCAGTAATAGGGATGGGTGGGATTTCTAATGCCCGTGAAGTATTAGAGGCTATGTACGCTGGCGCTCATGCTGTTATGATAGGTACACAAAATCTAATTGATCCATATGCTTGTCAGTCAATTATAAATGAATTGCCGGATGTCATGGATCAATTATCAATAAGAAATATTAGAGACATTATAAGGAGAAGCATATGACACGTGACGTGATAATAGCCTGTGATTTTTCATCAGAGGAAAAGTTGTTTGAGTTGTTAAATAAATTCGGCGATTACAAACCGTTTTTGAAAATTGGCATGGAATTGTATTATAAAGAAGGTGCTCAGTTAGTTAGTAAACTTAAAGGCCTAGGCTATAAAATATTCCTGGATTTAAAACTTCACGATATACCAAATACAGTATATAAAGCGATGCGAAATATTGCTCATCTCGGTGTTGATATGGTTAATTGTCACGCTGCTGGTGGAGTACACATGATGCGAAGTGCTTTAAATGGTGCAATTGATGGTTCAGTCAATAATCAAATCCCTATAGTTATAGCTGTAACTCAACTAACCTCAACTAATGATGCTATTTTAAAAGAGGAACTTTTAATAGATACACCATTAAACGATACTGTAAAACACTACGCGCAAAATGCAAAAGTGGCTGGTCTTGATGGCGTCGTCTGTGCCCCCTTAGAAGCTCCAATAATGAAAGAACTTGGATTGATCAGTGTGACTCCAGGTGTAAGACCCATTTCATCGGATGTTAATGACCAAAAAAGGGTTGCTACACCTGAAATGGCAAAAGAATTGGGGAGTAGTTACATAGTAGTTGGCCGACCCATAACGGAATCCACAAATCCGGTTGAAGCATATAAGACAATATATGAACAATTCACTGGCAGGAAGCTGGATACAATTGTATCCCACAATTCTAATAAATTACCTAGTGTGTCTGGAATTACTGATTCTGTTCTTGCAAAAAGAGTAGCTAAAGAATTACTTAAAATCAAGGCGGTTTTTCTTAGACCCAATGAGCCATTTACTTGGGCTAGTGGGATAAAGTCTCCAATTTATTGTGATAATAGAATGACCCTAGCTTATCCAAAATCAAGACGGATTATAGCTGAGGGTATGTCACAAATAATCAAAGAATATTTTCCAACATGTGAAGTTATAATGGGCGCCGCTACAGGAGGAATCCCTCATGCAATTCTTACTGCTGAGATATTAAATATGCCAGTTGGATACGTTCGTTCTGACTCAAAATTACATGGCAGGAATAATCAAATTGAGGGTGCAACGGTTGAATCAAAAAATGTAATAATAATTGAGGACTTGATTTCCACTGCTGGATCATCTGTTGATGTTGCTATAGCATTAAAAGAGGCTAAGGCTAATGTATTGGCGATAATTTCTATTTTTACATATAACTTGCAACGCGGAGTTGATAAATTAAGGTCAGCAAATATAATTAATATATCTCTTAGTGATATAAACACTTTAGTTGACGTAGCTTTGGATGAACAGTACATAAATCAAAAAGAAAAAGAAATGACACTAAAATTCATTGCAAATCCTAGTGACATATCCTGGCTTGATTAAAGGTAAATATGAAAGAACATAATGCAAACAAAGAAAAAAGACCAATAGTCGCAATTTGTTACGATTTTGACAAAACGTTGTCACCTACTGATATGCAAAACTATAGTTTGATACCATCATTTGGAATGACACCTGATGAGTTTTGGAAAGAAGCTACTAAAATGACTGATGAAAATAACATGGATGGTATTTTAGCATACATGTATCTTGTCATTAAAAAGGCCAAGGAAAAAGACATAAGGATAAGCAGGAATGATCTCAAATCTGAGAGCTCAAAAATAAAGTTATTTAGTGGTGTTAATGACTGGTTTGATTCTATTAACGAGTACGCTTATGAAATTGGCATAACAGTAGAGCACTACATAATTTCATCTGGAATGAAGGAAATGATTGAGGATTTACCTATTGCAAAAAAATTCAAGAAAATTTATGCATCAGAATTTCTTTATGATAAACAATACGGCTTTCCTGTATGGGCAAAACAAGTGGTCAATCCCTCGAACAAGACACAATATTTATTTCGCATTAATAAGGGTTGCCTTGATGAGAATGACATGAAGTTAAACGAATCAATAAAGAGTGAGGATAGACGAATTCCGTTTTCAAACATATTGTACATCGGCGATAGCATGACTGATATCCCTTGCATGGCAGTTACAAAACGTTATGGTGGATTTTCTATAGGTGTTTATAATCCAGAATCTGGGGAAGAAGGTAAAAAAAATGCTAGGAAGTTAATAAATGATTCAAGGGTCGATTATTGTGTTCCTGCTGATTATAAAAAAACTAGTAAATTATATAAAATAACAACAATAATACTAAAAAGCATTGCCGTCTCAAACGAGCTTACTAAAATAAGCATAAACCAAAAAGAATCGTTTAATGAAAAGCATTAGATAGTGCCTTTAGAATTAATCCTTTATAAGATCAACAAATCTGACTATTTCACCAGGTGTATTTAAAGCTTGCCAATCCTTAATTTTGCAATAAATGCCATCATGACGCTTTATTTCATTTTTTCGACATCCATCACATATTTTGTCTAGAATCTCATTGCCCCACATGTAACTGACCGTTCTCTTGACAGAGCAGGACTCAGGAATCACACATTTTAAACCATCCATTTGCCAAAAATTCCAGCTTATAATGTCTGCTACCTCTTTTTGTAGTTCTATATCAGGCAACTTTTTAAATCTGTCATGGTAATATTCCATGAACGAATAAAACACATTTTCACGAGCAATCAATAGTGAATCACCCTGCCATTCATATCCATATATTGATTGCAATGCTTTAATAGCCCATGACAACCATTCATTATCATCAGCTACATTCTCACCCACTATGCGAAATTTTCGGTCTAAAAGACCGATGCGGTCTTTCAGCGGTATGATCTGTCCAGTTACAGTGTCATATATGCTGCATATATATGGGGCTTCGCCACATGTGATTTCTAGACGATTGCTTAGGACATATTCTTGCCAAGTACGATCGGATTTGGAAAAATCCACTTTTTCAGGATTAGTGCTCCATGTTTTATCAGTGGCTATATTAAAACTGTTTTCTTGTTTAAGGTAACAGGCATCAACAGAATTATTCTGTTCATTGCAAATCCATGATGGAGTAAAAACCTCTGCCTTTTCCTTGACTCTCTTGCGTTGATCCGCTTGCCGCTTTCTAATTCGGGGTTTAATTATATTGTTATATAATTCTCCTGTTATGTATTTAGCCTGAATTTGGCTTTTTGCCAAAAAGGGATTCTCACCCTGTTCTGTCCAAAGGCCTTCATAGTTGTCAGTGCACCACATTATATTAGACTGTGTTGTCATATCTTTTAATAGAATATTTAAAACCTCTTCATTCAAATCGTTGATTCGATTATCAAGAAAATCAATCTTAGTGAATTCTTCCATATTAGACAAATTTTTACCTCCTGATGTCCCCATCATATTAATAACTATAATTAAGCATTATTACATTTAAACTAGCGCCTGAAAAAACTCTTCAATTTACTTTTCTTTACAACCTCAACTGGCTCTGCAGGCATGTCTTTTTCATGTGTGATATAATTCTCAACAGCTACAGTTCCTACAGGATTTGCCCACGCGACGGCATTTAAAATAATTTGCTTTACGTTCTTGTTATAATAGGTGGGACACGTCTCATGACCTGGTTGAAAATAGAATATTTTACCACGACCCCTTTTGAATGTGCAACCTGCTCTGATCACCTCTCCACCGGGGAACCATCCTAACAGCAATAATTCATCAGGTGTTGGAATGTCGAACACCTCACCAATCATTGTTTCAGGTTCTATAATGAACGTTTCAGGGATCCCAGATAAAATTGGATGTGAAGGATCTACAACCCACAATCGCTCTTTTTCATCAGTTTCTCTCCATTTAGCTTTGCAAGACGTGCCCATTAATTTAACAAAGGGCTTAGATCCATAAGCGGAATTTAAAAAAATTGCGCCCATACCATCTAAAACTCTCTTGCAAACCTTATCTGCTACACTACTAAGTACATTATCTTGCCATATGTGTCCCCACCATATTAAAACATCTGTGCCATTTAATACTAAATCCGTGAGTCCATTTTCAGGTTCGTCTTGAGTCACTAATGTGACATTATAGAGCTCTTCATTCCCCTCAAATATTTGATTTAGTGCAACATGAATGCCATCAGGGTAAGTTTTATAAACTCGCCCACTCTTTGAACTAGGGTGATACTCATTCCAAATAGTTACGTTCATTATAATACCATAATTTAGAATTTTCATTTTGAAGACAATAATGTAATAATTGCTAATTAAATTAACTAAAAATAAAGCAACTCGCAATTATTATAAAGCTATTATACATTTAATTGTAACATCTTCATCATAGCATTATATCATGTTAAGTTAATTTAAGTCAAGAAAAGGCAGTCGCTCTCGAAAATGAGAATATTGTTAAAAACCTTAAATGATAAGAATTTTTAGTTGAATTAATTTAGATTATTAATATGCGATTATAAATTATAGACTTGCGTTTTTTAAGATTAGCAAATAGTTAACATTATTTTTTTGTTAAGATTACTAATTAAATCCAGAGAAATTTATCCAAATTAAATTTTATGACGTCTAATTCCTTAAAATTGGCACATGAAAAGTTTCTCATTAATTTAATTTTTGCACTATGCTTTTTAATAAATGTCTTACATTTATAGAAATTGACAGAGATTATAAAAAGAATGTAGCTCTTAAAAAAGAATTTCGCAGTAGTATATTATTGATAACAATATCGAAGATGAATTTAATAAATAATAACATACAATTATTTTAAAAAAATCAAGTCTGTTGTAAAATAAAACTGATCAATTTTTATATGTATTAAATAAACCATATTTTTGTAGCCTAAAATTAATAAATCATATTTTACTATATAAAAAACGGCAATCAAATCAAATTTTATTACATGTACCAAATAATTTAATTAATAATTTATTGCTTCAAACCGAAGAATTCCTTTAAGTGAACATGAAATTTGCCAATTGATATTAACGATACATGGGACCCTTACTATTTTTTTACATGGAATATATTTGACTTTTATTTGATAATGTGTGATAATGAGACCAAACCGATTGGAGCTTTTATGACGCGTATTCAAATTAATGAGATAAAACAATTTGACGGGCTTGACGTTACTGTCGCTGGCTTTGTTCATGAAATAAGAAATCTAAAGAGCATGCAATTTATTGTCTTAAAAGACATAACAAGCAGTGTGCAAATAACAATTTTTAAGAAGCCAGAGGATTTAGAATTAAATAAAATAGTTAATGAATTGACGCTTCAATCATCTGTATTAATAAGTGGCAAAGTTCATGTTGATTCATTTGTAAAATTGAATGGGGTAGAAATTATAGCGAACAAGATAGATGTTGCTAATTTGAGTCATGCGCCATTACCTATTGATCTTTCTGGAAAAATTGAGAGTGGACGTGATTTAAGACTTGATTGGCGGTTTCTGGATTTACGTGACAGGAAAAGACAATTAATCTTTAAAGTTCAGACGATTTGTGAAATGGCAATGCGTGAATATTGGATTAAAAATGGCTTTATAGAAATTCATTCACCTAAATTAGTGCCAAACCCATCAGAATCTGGCGCAGAATTATTTGAATTAGAGTATTTTGGAAGAAAAGCATATTTAGCACAGTCCCCTCAGACATATAAACAGATGGCTATTGCGGCTGGCTTTGAACGTGTCTTTGAGATTGGACCTGTGTTTAGAGCTAACAAGTCATCAACGAATAGACATGACACCGAATTTACAAGTGTCGACTGCGAGTTTGCTTGGATAGATTCTGTGGATGATGTTATGAAATTTGAAGAAAATTGGATACAATATTTCTTGGGACGCTTAAAAGAAACCCTAGGTGACGAGATTAAAGAAGTGTTTGATAGAGATGTTATTGTCCCTACAACTCCATTCCCGCGAATCACTATGAGTGAAGCTAAGGATATTATAAAGTCGTTAAATTATGAAGTCCCACCAGAAACTAAGGGCGACTTGGATCCCACTGCTGAGCGACTATTAGGTAAATATATACTAGACAAATATCAACATCAATTTTTATTCGTAACAGAATTTCCTGCTGCAATTAGGCCTTTTTACCATATGTTTTCTGATGATAACAAATTTACATTCAGTTTTGATCTTTTGTGGAATGGCTTAGAAGTCACTACTGGGGCTCAACGTGAACACCGTTATTTGAAAATGATAAAACAGGCAATCAATAAAGGCCTAATCCCAAGTGACGCAATTGATGCTTCAGAAAATGTTATTGATGATAAAATCCCAACAGGACTAAAAAGCTATTTAGATTGCTTTAATTACGGTTGTCCACCACATGGCGGATATGGGTTCGGCTTAACAAGAATGCTAATGAACATATTAGGCTACGAAAATGTTAGAGAAGTTACATACATTTATAGAGGTCTGGATCGATTGTACCCATAAATTCATATGAATTTTTGGGATCAAAATTGTAGTTGTCAAAATTTAAAATATTGACAAACTTTTTAACTTATTAACGGCTTGAAATATTGATATTAAAAAAAATATGCTTGCACCCATTTATTCGTCAAGCCACTACGTACAGGATAAACGCAATAGTAAGGAGCTTTTATGCTTAAAAGACAGGCTTACTTAAAACAAATCATTCCGCTTATTGATAAGAATCTTAATTAGAGTTCTTACTGGTGTTCGCCGTAGCGGTAAAACGGTTCTGCTTATGCCGGTACAAGACTATCTTATAGAGACTGGCAAAAACAGGAATCAATTATATATATAAACTTCGAATCCAAAAGAAACGCCAAATTGACTGATTTGGAGGGGCTGTACGCATAGCTTATAGGAGCTTGAGAAAAGACGGATGAAAAAACGTATATCTTTTTAGATGAAATACAGGCGGTGGAAAAGTAGGAGGAAGTCGTTGCCTCTCTTCTTGTCGATGTTGACTGCGACATATATATTACAGGCTCCAAATCCAAACTGCTTTCTGGTGAGCTTGCAACGCTGATTGCAGGAAGATACATTCAGATGCGCGTTTATCCTTTTACATTTTCAGAATCCAAAGAATTAATGGTACAAAACGGAAAGTTTATATCTAACGAAGAACAGTTTCAGAATTATCTGCGTTACGGCGGGTTCCGATACGTTTTTCTTTTGAAGAAATCTCGATTGAACCGTATCTATCCGAGTTTTTACAAAACGTCAAAAAAAAGATGACAATAATCAAACACTAATAAAAAATAATGGTGGCTTCAGCCAAAATATTTAAGCTTCTTTGTGTGATATAAAAATTAGCACAATTAGCACACAATTTTTATTGGAATATATCACCATCCGATACCTATGAAGCAATAGTTGTAAAGGATATTGTTCAAAGGAATAAAATCAATGATGTAAACCTTCTAAATCTTATACTAAACTTTCTTATGGACAATATTGCTAATCCGTTTACCGCCCATTGTATCACCTCAGCGCCTATCGCTTCGGGCATCGTAACCACTTTAGAAAAAGTAATTACCTATATTGAGCATGTCAAGAACGCTATGATTATGGATTCCGTTCAATGTTACGACATTAAATGCAAAAAACTGCTTACTGCAAATGAAAAATACTACTGTGTAGATTTGGGTCTTCATAATATCGTTAAGACAAGCAATGATATTGATTTAAATAAACTCTATGAAAATATCATTTATCTTGAATTGCTTTCTCGTGGATATAAAATTAGAGGTGGGAAAACAGATAATTACGAAATAGATTTCATCGCTTATAAAAGTATGGATCGCGTTTATATACAAGTTTGCTATCTTTTAGCGACAAAATAAAGAATCACACGTAAATTTGGCAATCTAGAAAGAATCAAGGATAATTATCCCAAGTATGTTATTTCTAGAGACCTTCCAGATTTTTCACGTAATAGGATTAAACATTTTAATATCATTAATTTCTTATTGAGCAAAGAAATCGCGCATTAGTTGCTTTTGTGTATTTTCTGAACCTTACCATTGCCGCCGTTATGTTGCTTTTTTTCAGTCGGCTTTGAGTATGTCGATTGCATATGGTAGTGGCTTGCCGTGCCTTGTATCGCTTTAATTCTGAATGTTTGTAATAGTTCACAGATTAATATGAACGGTATAAGTCTGACTTTACAAACACTCTCTAAGCGTATGTTATTTATGTCCGTTGAACCAGAACGAAGGCGGGTAATAAGGCTTGTAGGATTGTTATTGTTATAGTTATAGCTTCTGCAATAATAGGTATATGTTCTGGTTGTGATTATTTTCTAGATATTGAAACTTATATACTGAAAAATCTTAATCGATTAAGGAATTTTTCAAAGTCCGTGATTCTAAATAGAAATAGAAGATTAAAAATAAACAAATTAATGAATGACATAAAATTAATTATGAACACAATCAGACTTGACTTACATATTAACTAGTAGGTTATGTAGGATTGTCAAACGTTTGTTTAATTCCAATACAATTTATATTATGATATTATCTATGCATGTGTTCATTGGGAATAGAAACTTTCATAAGCTGAGTTAAATACATGAATAACAAATACGAAATTAATATTGACAAAGTAGATTTACAAAGCTATAATTATCAAGTAAACATAAAAGATAGATTTGAATTTTGCATTGATTAAAATGTTTATAAATTCCAATAAAAGCTTGTGAAATACTTGTGTACTAATTTTTTGTCTCATACAGAAGCTTAAATATTTTGGCCAAAACCACTATTATATTTTATTAATATTTGATTATTGTCATTATTTTTGCTGTATTGCGAAAACTTTGGTACTTCAAAAAGACGGCAAATAGCTTACGCGTTTGCGGTAGCGCTATAATGCGCCTAAACTTGAAGTAATGATTACACAGCTACGGACAGATTGAGCGCGTCCAGATAAGTCTAGGAGAGATAACGATGATTCTTTATCACGGCAGTAATATGATTGTCGCGGAGCCTAAGCTGATTCCGCAAAAACGATTTTTAGATTTCGGAACAGGCTTCTATACAACCGAAAATAAGGTGCAGGCTATTTCATTTGCAAATAAAGTCTATCGCCGAAGGAAAGAGGGTTCCCCAATCGTCAGCGTTTATGAATTTGATGAAGACGCCGCTTTCGCTGTTTGCCGTTTGCTTTGTTTTGATTCACCTAATGAGGAATGGCTAGATTTTGTTTCTGCAAACCGAAACGGTACATATCAAGGCGCGACATACGAGCTTATCTACGGAGCGGTTGCCAATGATGATATTTACGCCACGTTCACCCTGTATGCTGGAGGGGAATTGACCAAACATGAAATCATCAGTCGACTTAAAGTCAAGAAGCTGTATAATCAGTTAGTCTTTGGAAGCAAACGTGCGCTTTCCTATTTAAAGTACGCCGCTTCATTGGATGAAAAGGAGCAAACCTAATGAAACAACAGTCAAGATTAACCACCGTATTGGTTTTTCTCGTTCCACAAATACTCTCCCTTATTATAGAGGAATATAACGTGGACGATCTAAGAGCTACTGAGATGCTCTACACTTCTGAACTTTACAAGTGCTTAGAGGATGAACAGACGAAGCTGTGGCATTTAAGCGCGAACGCTCTGTTTGAGTTGTTTCAAGAGGAACTGCAAACAGGTAAAATCACTTACCCAGAGGAGGCGTGAGCGAGCGTATGAGCAAAGAAGGGAAATTTCTTGTATACTGCCTTGAAATGTACAAGGCAGAAAAGTGCTTGACAGGTCAGCAGGTCATGGAGTTATTCAAGAGGTATGGTGTTACCGATTATGTGTTGTCCTGCTATGAATCCCTGCATACTACGGGAACAAACTATATTTTAGAAGATATAGACTTATTTATTGAAGCAAGACAAATGGGTAGATAATTCTGCAATATAGATTTGAATTTTTGCTTAAATCGTGTCTATCTTTTTAAGGTAGTCCAATTTAGCCGCGTGTACACGGTGATAGATGCCACCGTACTGTATCCTATGCGTCCTCAATCTGCTTTGTCAGTTCCACATACTGTTTCAACGCCGTGTGTTCTTCGGTGATTGGTATCTTCTAATAAATCAATGCATAAAAAACTGGTAGCATTAAAGACAATGAAAAGCGGGTTATAACTAAATTCAAAGATATAAAAAGTGTAACGCCAAAAATGAATAGAGTTACACACGAAATTTTTAAGAATGCATTGTTGAGTAACGAGTTAACCAGTCAAAATGGTTACGATAAAATTTATAAAGAATTAAAAGAAATTGAAAATGAATTTATCTTTTTAGAAAAAGAAAATATCCGCGTTATTGAAAATTGCGAAAGAAAAGGAGCAGGAAAATAACGATGAAAGATAAAAACGAGATTTTAATTTATCAAACGGAAGACGGCAAAACGAAAGTTGAAGTTGTTTTTGATGGCGACACGGTTTGGCTTCCGCAAGATAAAATCGCTGAGTTATTCGGTTGCACAAGAGCAAATATTTCTATGCACTTAATAAATATATTTAAGGAAAATGAACTTGATAAGAATGTGGTATGTAAGGATTTCTTACACACCACCACGCACGGAGCAATAAAGAACAAAACGCAAGACCATAAAGTGCAATTTTATAATCTCAATGCTATTCTTGCGGTTGGTTATCGTGTAAATTCTTTGCGTGGTGTTCAATTTAGAAAATGGGCAAGCGAAGTTTTAACCGAGTATATGAAAAAAGGTTTTGTTATAAACGATGAGAAATTAAAAAATGCTGGCGGTGGCGCATATTGGCACGAACTTTTGGAGCGCATACGAGATATTAGGAGCAGTGGAAAAGTTTTCTATCGTCAAATTTTAGACATATACGCAACAAGTATTGATTACGACCCAAAAGCCGAAACCGCCATTGAATTTTTTAAGATTATGCAAAATAAAATGCACTTTGCAAGCCACGGACACACCGCAAGTGAATTAATTTTTGAACGGGCGAGCGCAGAATTGCCCTTTATAGGTTTGACAAGTTTTGCAGGGATAAAGCCACGAGAAAATGAAATTACGGTTGCGAAAAATTATTTGACGCAAGAAGAAATTATGCAATTAAATTCTGTTGTTTCGGCATATTTGGAATTTGCAGAAAGACAAGCATTAAAGCGAGTGCCTATGTATATGAAAGATTGGATAACAAAATTAGACGATTTCTTAAAACTGTCGGGCGATAACATTTTGCAAACTGCTGGTAAAATTTCGCTCGAATTGGCTGTTGGACACGCCACCGAAGAATATAAAAAATATAAAGCAAAGCCAATTGACGAATATACGCAAGTAGAAAAAGATTTTATAGAGCAAGTAAACAAAACTTACAAAATGTTAGAGAAAAAAGAACGCCCGAAGAAATAAATTGCCACATCAAATTGTCAACAGTAATCTGGGCTACGCCCGACAGATATTTATTAAGCGGTAAACTCTTTTGCGGTTATTGTAATATCATATAATCACCGACAGTGCCAATAAACCCAACGGCACAATATACCGTTATTATAAATGCTATCTAATCAAAAACCGCAA
>JAIRMA010000056.1 GCA_031259085.1 Christensenellaceae bacterium | reverse complement strand
AAGTGCGTATTTGAAAGCGAGGTAAGATAATGGATATAGTAAAACAAATCGGATACGCAATGAGCCTGCGTGCCCCACAGAGAGAGGCACTAGAGGCATTACATAACATTTCTTCTGAGGTCGAATATAAAATTGCAAAAAAAGCAAATGTTGAAGCAATTGCATCCCTACATAGCGAAGGCAAGCGCACTATAAAGGTTGCGGAGGAGTTTTCTTTCCCCTCTTTTTGCTTTGAAATGGCGACAGGAATCGGCAAGACCCGGCTGATGGGCGCAAGCATTTATTATTTATACAGAACAAAAGGCTACCGTCACTTTTTTATTCTTGCCCCCGGTGATACCATATACGAAAAGCTAAAAAAGGAAAGCCTGCCAGAGAGTGCTAAATATCTTTTTAAGGGCTTAGAAGCTGAGCTTGGCACAAGACCCCGTGTTTTTAACGGGGATAACTATTTGCAGTATAATCCTAAGCAATCGGAGTTTTTGAATTATAACGAATTACAAATTTTTATTTTCAATATCGGTAAAATATTCATGCGCGGCGATGTGGAGTTTAATTTTCACCGTTATCAAGAAACGCTCGGCAGTAGCTTTTCTTTTCTTTTGGCAGGCTTTGATGATTTAGTTATTTGCATGGATGAAGCGCACCGCTACTATGCTCCCGCTTCAATGAAAGCGATAGACCACTTAAAGCCGGTGCTTGGATTAGAGTTTACAGCCACACCTAAAAGTAACAGCAATGTCATTTACTCCTACGACCTTGCAAAAGGCGCAGGCAAGTTTCTGAAGATCCCAGTGATGAACGGCAGAACCAATCTTGCCGGATACAATGCCGACGATGTGCAGGAAATGAAGCTAATGGACGGTATGCGCTTGCATGAGAACCGTAACCGCGCTTTATATCAATACTGCGCCGACAATAACTTAGACTATGTAAAGCCGATTGTTCTTGTTTCATGCAAGGACACCACCCATGCGCAGAAAGTCCGGGCGATCATCGACTCCGATAATTTTTGCGACGGACGGTACATGGGCAAGGTTATCGAAATTCATTCGGGGAGCGGCTCAGCCGAGGCTGAAGAAAATATTGCCAAACTGCTGACTGTAGAAAACAGCCGTAATCCCTTTGAAATCGTACTACATGTCTATAAACTCAAAGAAGGCTGGGATGTTAACAACCTCTTTACCATTATTCCACTTAATGCGGCCAAAAGCGAAATTCTTGCGATGCAGACCATCGGACGCGGGCTTCGTTTACCGTTCGGGTATATTACAGGCAAACCTGAGATTGACACATTGGACATTGTGGCGCATGAACACTATCGCGAAATCGTAGAGGACTTAAAGGCAAATCCGATTTTCCGCACCCGTGACCTTGATAAAAATGAAATCGAACCTAGCAGGGCGGTTATTATAACCCCTGGCTTTGATGACCGCCAACTTGCTTTTTTGGATGACTATTTTACAGGACATAAAATCAAACGTGTTCAAGATGTAACTGATCCATTGGAGCAGTCAAAAATTTATGAGGCTTATATCCGCAGCGTTGTAGCGAAACCTGTAAAAAAAGACGACGGAGCACCGCAGCCAACCCTTTTTGGCTTGCTTGATGAACCGGCAGTAAAATCTGCAAAAACTACGATACAGCCGGTGTCCACAGGGCAAGTCGTATCTGTTGTGCTACAATATCTATGTCAGTAGGGAGCTAGAAACGGTCTAGTTTCCCAAAGTGATAACCGAATATGGCATGAGCAGTCAATCCAACGTGACACTGCTAAAGACCAGAGGAGTGGTTATTATGGTAAAACAATGTACGGTAGTATATGGCTACAACACTTACGTGTTAGAAAGTGTAGCGGCGGCACGTAGGAAAGCTAGAGCTCTAATAGCTGAGAATCCAAAAGCACGAGCTAGTTTATATGTTGATAATAAGTTGATAGAGATAATTGGTATTGACTTGCGCGCTTCTGAAATTCCGATCGAGTCACTTCTGAGAGGAGTCCCTGAAGAGGATTGGGGCCTGGCGTGGGAGGCCATCGAGAGCATGAAAAAGCGTGGTTTGACTTTTCCAGGTCAAGGATCGATTTTCTCATTCATTATGACTTTTATCAAGGTTAAAAAGTTTAATGCAGAGTTTCATTTACGTAGGATAAAGAACCCGCACACAGGCAAAGTGGAACGATCATACTTACCTACTTCACTCCCTGTGTCATCGGCATTAGTGATATATGGTACACAGGCAGACAATGTAGATGATGATGATAAAGTTAGTGGCTCGCTTGAGATGACAGCGAATGCCAAAAAGGTATCCGACCATTATGGAATGACAGAGGATGAAATACGTCATGATTTAGGGCTTAAAGGAATTCCAGCATATTTTATAGAGCGGTTACTCTTAGGCGAAAAAATTGTATACAGCCGTTTATCACAGGACGAAAAAAAGTATTATAAAATTGTTAAAGATCTTTTACTAGATTAATTGTGTTTCTAGGTTTGCATTTATAAAAAGGTACAGTTGTGAGAAATCTTATACGGCTGTACCTTTTTATTGGTTATCGTATAATTTGTTGCGTAGATATGAAATTCTATTAACACGTCTATTTTCGTTTGCTTGCAGTATCTCAGTTTTATTCTCAAGGATTGCTAATTCTCTGCTCATCTCTTTTTCTGTTTGAGATAGAGGTTCAAGGATTCCATCTTTTACATTCCAGCCTTTTGCTCTTAATTTTGCATGCCGTTGTCTCCATTCAATAGGCGAGGATGCTTTTGCTAACCAATCCAAAACTCGCGCCTCCATATCAGAGCGTGATATGCTATCTTCTCTTATTTCATATACTGCCTTTTGAGAGACGATTGGATTCATTTTATATTTATCATCATCTTTACAAAATATTTCTAAAGGCAAAACTTCATTAGCTCTTTTATCCGCAGTTATTGATTTTTCTATCCAGGTTGCAAATCGTTTGGGAAGAGAAAAGAACACATAAGCTGGTATATCTTGTATTGGTGTGGGTGTTACTATAGTACCGTCCTTTTTAGTGCGACTAGTGCAATCAATTCTTAACTTGAGCTGTAAAAATATGTCGGTTGACGCGTCAAATGTCTTTTCATGAGTTGTTTGTATATGTTTTTTCATAAATTCTACATTACACAGAAAGTATACTAACTCCCATAACGCTGTTACCCAATCCGAATCTTTGTTTTTTAGATGCTCAAGAATTAAGGCGATTTCTTCTTTTGTTTTTTGATATGGAAATAAGGATCTAGCATATTCTTCATTCATTCTTTAGTTCCTCTCATCGCATAATTATATCATCGCGTAATTGCCTTTTAAGCGCCGCGTGTGCGCAATTTATATATTACTCGGGGATACATCATAGAGGAAATATGTCCTCCACATTGCCCACGATTTGGCTTTCTCGTGGGCCATTGCCTTTATACATTGCGTCTATTATTAATGACGTAATTGCTTTATCATCTATGTACAAATCAGCAAATATTTTTCTTGGATCATTGCCAAACAATGCTACATTTTCTTTAGTGTTTGTGTTAATATAATCAAAGGTTATGCCCTGTTTTTCACACCATTCGATTGCAGATTTTAAAAGTTCACCGCATCGACATGTCCATAATATTATGCATGCACCATCTGCCTTACGTGTTTTTATAAATTTGATAACATTTTCGATAGGGTCACCAATATCTGGATAGGCATTTGAACATAGTGTCCCATCAAAATCGACTGCTATTGTAATATTGCTTTCGCCACTTACATCATTCATTTCTGTTGTTTGGTTAGGCATTCGGATTTCTCCTTTTTTGTTTAGTGTGTTTATTTGTGATTCGTTTATTGCATTATCTAGCATATCCATCCCTGTCAATGCAACTTTTTGTAAAGCCTTACTATATTCAAAAATCAACTTTGGCTTCATATGTATTATTGACTCGCATTCGCCGTTTGACTTATGATGGGCTATTTCCAATTGTAGCATATTTTTTAAAAGCGCTCTCACAATTAACTTATGAGAATAAACGCTTACATTAAATTTTTTACGTATTCCTACCTCATAACTTCGCATAAGAAGCGCATTGTCTTTTATTGATTGTTTGTATCTCTCTTTGTGTCTATAATCAATATTTTTAAATCGATCTGTTTTATACAAAATAACATAATTACGGATGATCTCGATTGTTTTTCCAATAAATTGCTCAATCATTCCAGCGCCCCCATCATCGTGATATCTTTCTGAGGTTCTGTGTCATCCTTATTAAACTGTGATAGAGAATAATTGTTTATTTGCTTTTGCCCTTTTATAATTGTACTTAATAGTTTTATCTTTTGCGAGCTCATCATAACTTGAGAGGTATCGCTCATCTGTGTCCACAACTTTCGTTGCTCGTTTATAATTGCTTGTCTGTTAATATCAAACGGAATGTCCATTAAAACGTTATATATCATCACACTATTTTTTTGCCCAATCCTGTACGCTCTTGATATTGCCTGTTCATAATCTGCCCCAGACATTGCGGTATCATACATGAAACAATGACTAGCGCATTGCAAATTATAACCAACGCCCATTTTAGTTGTAGTACAGACTAGGATTTGTTTCTTAGCGCTTCTGAATGATTCATATTCTATCGTTTCGTCTTTATTATTCATGCCTCCGATCATTACCGCGCATCTATGTTTCCCGAGTGCGGACACAATTTCTTTTACAGATCCTCTAAAGGAAGTAAACACAATGATTTGTTCTGTCTTTGGAATATCGTTATCAATATAATCTTTTATGATATCTATCTTATCGCTATTAAAATCATAATATGTTGTTGGACATGCAATCAATTGATGAATTTTTATATAGTAGTCATCCAAGGCTAGTCTATCAAAAACTTTACCAATCTGCACATGTATGGCTTCTCGTAATATCTTTTCTGTTTGAGCGCTCATTTCACAGTAGATATTCTTTTCAATCTTTGGTTGTAAATCGCAAATATCTTTTTTTAATGCTATCATCCCATAATAACTTAGAAATGATTTAAGCTCATTCAAGTTCTTATACCCTATTGGCTTACCAAATCTATTAAGTTCTGCATATCTATTTGTGAATATAATCTTGCTAGGAAATCTAACTGGATCGCATATCATCAATGCGGTATAGGCATTGATGGCTTTATTTGGCATCGGGGTACCTGTTAGTGCTAATCTGTTCTTGATATTTTTACACAATTGAGTCAAGCCCCAGAACCCAGTTTTTGTTTTTTTTGTATTGCCATGCTCGTCTTTTTTCTTTCTGGTTTTTCTATCTGATACTGCGCAATGGCACTCATCAAAGACACCCATATCAAATTTCTTAATAAGCATGTTGATGGAAGCTTCGTCTCTTAATGTTGTAAAAGGAGTAACTACTATTAAACTTTCTGTGTTTTCTATCTCACTAGCCCTATCCGACATTTTACCGTCTACAACATCAATATCATAATTGAATAGCTTTTTTACATCCTCTTGCCAATTCTTAGTGAGCGTAGTTCTCCAAACGATCACAAACATTCTATGCGCCCGTTTTTCGTGTCGACGTCTGAAAAATTCACATACAGCAGTAGCGGTTTTTCCGCATCCGCACTCAAAGAATAGCCCATATCCATCAGGACAGGGCTTGCTTATGAATTCCTCTTGTATTTGCATAGGTGCATAGCCTTTGGCAAACCACGATCTGGCAATGTTCAAATCAAAGCCTTTTGTTGATGTGACATTGTTTGTGATTAACTCAGTTTTATGTTCTTCTATTTTCGGGGTTAGACCTTTTGCTATCATACTATACGAATACTCAAGAACAAGCGTTTTAAAGCCTTCCTCAGTAAACAACCAATGTTTATTGTTTGGATTATATGACCTCTGCGCAAAAGATATCTTCTTTTTTATCAGATCTATAAAATCGCGATTATAGGGAAACCATGCTTCGTATGGATATTCTGCTATATAGTTTTTTAAATAATCAATTTTCATTAAAACGGCAATTTCATATTATTAGCAATCTCTATAAGCTTAGCGTTGAGCTCTTTAATTCCAGTAGCTATCACTTCAGTGTAGCGCAAAAATTTTTCTAAAAGAGCATTGTCCAGCTTTAAATCAGATCCATTTGCTGGTGGTGTTTCTTGCATTGGTAAAGGCGCGCTTGGGATTGGACTGGGCACGACAGTCGATTCAAGATTGGTTGAAGTTGCCACAGGTTTATTTGGATCGGGCACATTCGATTGTTTTGGTTTTGATGCCCATAAGTATACGCGTCCATTATATTCTGATGGAACAACTTCGAAGTCTATAGGGTCGCCATTGACATGTTCTCCCAATGTCTTGCTATAACTATAAAACTTGTTATCTTCACCTTTGACTCTGAGCTTTCCCCAGTTATCTAATACTACAGTTCCTTTCATGAGTTCTGTCTCCTGTTTTTTTTATAACCTATGCAGTTATTATTTTTTAGTTCCATTTGCGTTGGTAGCATTTTAACTAACCATCGCTTTTGATTCTTTGTTGTTTAAATCCTGTTTTGCATTGCAATCGGTTGGTTGTTCAGGAATAACGGGTTCTTTCATAAACGTGTCAGTCAGGTCAGCTAGGTATGCCAGCAGTGCTAATTGGCTTTGTTCATATAGCTGTGGATACATTCCTGCGTTTGATTGGTTTTCCCAAATTCCACGAATATTCATAATCGCAATTAGAACCTCTTCCTTTATCGGAGCGAGTCCATACTTGCACATAATATCCTGAATCAATAGAACAGCCTTTTGACTATCGGTTCCATATATCTTAATTTTTTCATTATATATCCAGGTAGGCACTTCAAGCCAACGCCCGTCTATTTTCTTGTTCCGAATTTCCTTCTTAAATTTCCCTATGTTCCCTAGTATATGATATAATGAAACACGTGCAAAATCATCGTTTTTATATTGAGGAAAATATGAGTAAACACCATTTATAGACGTAGAGTTGATAACTTTTGATAGCTTGATCATCTGTTCAATCATCTTTACTCCATGATGGATTAACAGTCTATCCTCCTTATG
>JAIRMA010000091.1 GCA_031259085.1 Christensenellaceae bacterium | reverse complement strand
AATGGGGATTTTTAAAACGTGGTGGCGGTTGGATTTCTGAAATTGATCTAACTGCCCCTAAAGAACCTCCTACAGAACCAAGCTTCGTAGTTTACTATATGGATAATGATAGATATAGTTGGAATGATTTTTTAAGAATAATGAATGATTTAGGGCACAATAATGGTCAAAGCGAAGTAACTGTTTTTAATGAACCAAATGTGAAATATGACGAGTCAAAATCAGAAGACATAAAAAACCGAATGCATAAAATAGACTTAATCCCATCGGGCTATAAAAATGATGAATATGAAGATGGTTATGTAAGACCAGATGAAAAACAATTTAGAGCCTTTGGTATGGTTACGAACGATTATGTAAACGATTATGCACTAGATGACGAAAAGGAAAAAGTTAGGTGGACAGTTGGAGAAGAACTTGATAAAAAGAATATCACGCATTATGGTGATCGCGCAAGGTTTTTAAAACGAAATGAGGTTGAAAAGCCTTTTACAGAGGTTGGCCGCCCTAGAGGTAACGGACCGTCACCAAAGATGACGTTTGATGATAGATTGAAGAAAGAACAAAGGGATGAGATGAGCGAAAAACAGCTTGAGGAAAATAGAAAACTCCATGATTTTACAGTCGATAAGAATAATGTAGATAAGAATCGCAAAGATTTTTTTGAAAATAGTTAGTTGTTAATCAATTTGTTTTAAAATACTAATAACTTTGCTGATAATAGAATGATGCGTATAAAACGCATTAAAAAAGGAGCTTTTAAATGAAGGACAACATTAACCTGAATCAAACTGAAGAAGAAACCAAAGCATTTGCCAAAGCATATTCGAAGGTGTATCGAGAAAGACTCGAGGGATTTGGTAAATTATACCCAAAAGAAGATACTGCTGCGTGTCAAGATATCTTAGCTAAATATTCAGAGTATGTATTAGACAGAAACAGTTACAATGCTACACGGGAACAGCATCATTATGATTTCACAGATAGGCATTGGCATGGGCTATTAAATCCAGGTTATAAAGCTTTAGGATTTCTTGTTTTGAATTGCAGAGATAACTTTAATTTTGTTTTGCTAGATCGATTAGGATATCGCTTTCCATGTGGTGTTTTAGGCTTTAATGATGATCAACTGCGCGACTTTTATTTTGACCAAACTGGTGAACCACTTTACGATCACACCAATCATGTCGGTGAAAAGCAAATGGAAAACTATAGTGGTGTTATATTCACCCCCTATACAGACCTAATGGTTATACAAAAACTAGCTAAAATAAGAGCTGCAGAGGCACAAACCAATTGTTACATGTTTCACAAGAGAAGAACTGGTCCTTCTAGCAACGAGCTTGCTAAGTACGAAAGTGACTGCAATAAATGGACTGCTGAATTCTCTACGTATCCAAATTTAAGAAGTTGGAGCTGTGAGTGGGACGTTCCAGCTAAGTTTAATTTTACTGAGCAAGACGGTATTAACGTTTATGGGGAACCCGCACGTTTAGCAGTATGTCTTGATAACAAATCTATACAAGACCATGACGTTGATTTGCTCGATTTTATATGTCGTTCACAATTAGTTGCAAGAATGATCTGTCAGAAAGAAATGAGAGTCTTTAAAAATGGGTTTCCTAAGGATTTAGCAATTAATAAATACATTATATTAAAACCAAAAAAGACATTAAGAGAAAAAGTGGAAGAACGAATAGCGGAAGAAAAAAAGCGTGAAGCATATGAATTAAAACAAAAAATAATACAAGAGAAAGTAAAAGCCGAGTTTGAACGGCACGCTATCAAGAGATAGAACGACATAGTTAATTAGACACTATTTCTTATATAGGCTCACAGGCGCTATTTGACGGCGACTATAGATTGAAGAAAAAACAAAGGGATGAGATGAGCGAAAAACAGCTTGAAGAAAATAGAAAACTCCATGATTTTACATTCGATAAGAATAATGCAGATAAGAATCGCAAAGATTTTTTTTAAAATAGTTAGTTGTTAATCAATTTGTTTTAAAATACTAATCACTTTGCTGATAATAGAATGATGCGTATAAAACGCATTAATAAATCCAAAGAGGTAAATAGGATGATAGACAATGGACATGGATATGGGTTATATAGTGAATTTTCTAGAGAAGAAACCAATACTTTAGACAAACTGTTCCCCAGTGGAAGAGGGTATCATGGCAAAAAATTCTATTTAAGCGATGATATTAACTTCGAAAAAGCGATGCAAAGATTCTATTTTCATCACAACAGTGATCCCTCTGTAACTTATACTGAATACATGTCAAACAAACAAATGCAAGGTTATGGAGGTATTATATACACACCATGCACTGATCATGAAGCAAAGCATAAAGTCGCTCAAGAGTATGCTGCTGAGAAAACAACATCAAGATTCGAATTACAGAAAAATCCAAAAGGACCAATAAGGAGTTGTGAGCTAGAATATTACGAGGAAATGTACGACGATTGGATTGCGAACGTATATAGAGTTAGAACAGGCAATGGAATCATATACAGAATGCATTCTGACATTTACATAGGATCAAAGCAAGCAATCTACTCCGATCTTTATGACATTCAAGAACGTGTTGTTAGTTGCACTGAAATGTCTAAAGAACGCATCGCAATTTGCGTCAACAGGAATAATTTAAGTTCAATATTATGGGACGCCTTCTGTGTACATCATAAATATCTAATCGAGCCAGTTTGCGCGGAACAGATTTTCTTTGAAAATGGGTTTCCTGCAACTCTAGAAATTACCAGGTATTATACGTTGGAACCTAAAGTGACGCACGAATTTTTACTACAGGATCGGCTTACCAAAAAAAGAGAAAATGTTTATTTAAATCATAAGTATCAGCAAGGAAGAAGACAAGAACATATCCTGGAAAAAACTGCAGAAATTAAGCGACTTGAATATGAAATTTTACACTCGCAGAAGGGCAAGGATCCTTCAAAAAAAGAACGTATACATTCTCTCGAATTGCAAATTAAACAACTTGAAAGCGAGAAT
>JAIRMA010000082.1 GCA_031259085.1 Christensenellaceae bacterium | reverse complement strand
TTTTAATATTACTGCACTCAAACATATAAGCACTTTAAGCACTTTTTATGTTGTAATTATCTTTTTTAAATTCCAGATCCTCTTGATTGTTTATTATACACTAACATTTTTTAGACAATTTTAAATTTAGTATTGAATTTATTCGCAGTATGTAGTATTATATTAATGATACACTTTTTTGTGTATCATATAATAGTTGTATTTTCATAGGAGAATTAAATGACTGTATATAGACAGGATAAAATTAGAAATGTCGCGCTTATTGGACATAGTGGCGAAGGTAAGACCTCTTTATTGGAAGCTCTTTTATTTAAGACCAAAAGTCTCGATAGACTCGGAAAGGTCGATGATGGAACATCCGTGTCTGATTATGATCAAGAAGAGGTTGCCCGTAAAATATCAATTAGCTTAACTTGTGCTTATACTACAGTAGGTGAGTATAAGATTAATTTTCTCGATGTTCCTGGTTTTTTTGACTTTGAAGGGGAATTAATCGCGGCCTTGACTGTAGCTGATGCGGCAATAGTTGTAACAACTGCTACAGGTACTATATCAGTTGGTGCGGAAAAAGCACTCGACTATTGTATTTCAGAAAAAATTCCTGTAGCTATATTTGTTAATGGAATTAATAAAGAGAATTCTGATTATAAAAAGACAATCGAATCATTCAAAGAACGATATTCAAATAAAATAGTTCCCATCGAATTACCTATACTAAATGGCTTTAAATCAGTTGGATTTGTTAATATATTAGAAGGGAAGGCATACTCATCACTAGGTGCTAATGAAATTGCCATACCTGCATCTCTTGAAAATGACGTGAAATTGTATACGGAGTCGTTAGCAGAAATTGCGGCAGAAGCTTCCGAAGAATTAATGGACAAATTCTTTGGTGGAGATGCTCTAACCCCAGATGAAATCATAACAGGAGTTGCTACAAGATTTGCTGCAGCTGAAATTATCCCAATAACAGCAGGTGTCGCGGTTAACCCTATCGAGCCTGGGGACTTGATTAAATATATAATAGGTATTTTTCCAGACCCATCAAAAGGTCGCGGTTTAAAATATGATAATGGGACGAAAACTTTGAAATGTGGTGATGGGAAATTCGCAGCTCAGGTGTTCAAATCAACAGTGGACCCATTTGTTGGTAAATTGCTCTTGTTCAAAGTCATCAGAGGAAAGTTGACAGCAGGAGAGCTTATCTATAACTCAAATCGGGAGGAGAATGAAAAAGCTATCTCACTAACTATTGTTAGAGGTAAAAAGCAAGATAATGTTGAGGCTATTTATGCTGGAGACATAGGCGCTCTTGCAAAATTGTCATACACTTCTAATGGTGACACCTTATGTGATCCGACTGCTCGTATAATCTTTGATCCAATCAAGTTTCCACAGCCCTCAATTTGCCTATCAGTAGTAGCAGTTGAAAAGGGTTCAGAAGAAAAAGTAATAGCTGGGCTAGCAAAGTTAATGGATGAAGATTCATCATATAAGTTAGAAAAGAATATTGAAACAAACGAAATGTTGTTGTGCGGACAAGGGGAAACACAATTAGACGTACTATGCAAAAAATTAAAAAATAAATTTAAAGTAACGGCTACACTAAATCCGCCAAGAATTGCTTATCGAGAAACAATTAAGAAAACTGTTGAACAACAAGGCAAACATAAAAAACAGTCTGGTGGACATGGGCAATATGGAGATGTCCATATTAGATTTGAGCCATACTATGATGGTGAGTTTGAATTCCAGGATGAAATTGTTGGTGGCGTTGTCCCTAAACAATATATTCCTGCTGTTGAGAAAGGTTTAAGAGAGTCCATAGTCCACGGAGTTCTAGCTGGATATCCAGTACATGGACTAAAAGCTACTTTGTTCTTTGGAAGTTATCATGACGTTGATTCTAATGAATTATCATTCAAAATGGCAACAGGAATAGCATATAGAGACGGTTTAGTAAAGGCAAATCCTGTTTTGCTTGAACCTATAATGACTATTAAAGTTAGCGTCCCAGATGCTTATATGGGCGACATAATGGGTGACTTAAGTAAGCGCAGAGGCCGTATTTTAGGTACCGAATCACTTGAGGGCAAAACCATAGTTACTGGAGAAGCACCACAGTCTGAACTGACAAAATACGCAACTGACCTTAGAAGCATGACCCAGGGACGAGGCAAATTCACAACAACCTTTTCTAGATATGAGGAGGTTCCGGCTTTGCTTTCTGCTAAAATTATTGAAGCAAATAAACAGAATAAAGATATCTAAGCATATTAATACCTTGTGTTTTTGCTCCCTTTATGGGAGCAAAACTTCTATAATTTTAACTTCTGTTCTGCTTTTCACTAATCTTGTCTATAATACCTTAGCCTCATCTTGAGTTTTGAGTTATTAAATATTTGCTTTTTTTAGCTTTATATGATATATTTATCATGATAGAGTTTTGCTAAACGATATAAGATTATGAGTTTTGGTATTATGAAATCCACTGAGAATTTTTTGCATGCAAGGTAAGGTATATGTTTATGGTAGAAAAACCAAAAACTTCATATTTAAATTCAGCAATCAAGATTATAATAGCAATAGCAAATAACATAGTTGCAAACACTACTGGTGTTTCAATTGATGTGTCATCGCAATCTCAATCCTATGGATATGGACACTTAAACAAAAATCGTAGCTCTATGGTTCATATTTTTCCTGACCAGTCAGTGCTTATTGACATGGTAATATCTGTTTCATTTGGTATTAGTATCCCAGATATCGTAGCTCACATAGAACAAAAAATAAAGGATGAGGTGGAAAGAGAAACTCGTTTTAAGGTGCAAAAAATCAATATGCATGTTTTAAATGTGATTTTCAATTAAATATGTTAGGTAGAAAGCAAGCAAGAGAATCTATATATCAACTCATACATGAGTTTTTGTTTCTTAAAAAGCGGAATGACGTTTCTTTGTCTATTTTTTTAAGTGCTGATTTGACCCAAGAGAACAAGGATTACATTTCACAACTTTACTTGGGTGTTGTCGAAAAATATGATTCTTTAATAGAGTGCTTAACCCCTTATTTAAATAATTTTTCAATTGAAAGACTATTTAAATCAGATTTGGCTGCATGCTTGCTCGCAATTTATGAGATTATGTATATGCCAGATACTCCAGTAGCAGTTATAATCAGTGAAGCACTTCAGCTTGTAAACACATTCTCCACAGAAAAAAGCAAACCTTTTATCAATGGTGTTTTATCATCAATATACAAAGCAATGTGCTTAGATAATGATGATAACAATTTAAAACTAGCTGATTCAACCTCTTGCCCCCAGAGTGATCCACTTTGATAATATATACTAACTTGTTTGGTTTGAATTATATACTATATTAAACTTAAAAATGCAATATTTGAATATTGAAGGCCAAAAATAATGAATTTGCTCGATGGTAAACAATTATCAACTAAAATTAAAAACAATTTAGCTTTTGAAATATCTTCACTTAAGAGTTCAGGTTTAATCTCTGATTTAGGATTAGCAGTTATTTTGGTTGGTAATGATCCGGCAAGTGCAGTTTATGTCAGAAATAAAATCAATGCTTGCGCTTTTGTTGGCATTACATCCATTCAATATAATTTAGATGAATCAGTTACTGAACATGATTTAATAGCCTTAATTGAAAAACTCAATGCTGATAGCCATGTAACAGGCATACTAGTACAATTACCTCTCCCAAAACACATTTCTGAAAATGCCATAATATCAAAAATTGATCCATCTAAGGATGTTGACGGGTTTACACCTTATCAGACTGGCTTATTGAGCATTGGACAAAAATCATTAGTCCCATGTACACCTAAAGGTATAATAGCGCTTTTAGAGCATTATAACATAAATTTATCTGGAGCACATGCAGTAATTGTTGGCAGATCTAATATCGTTGGAAAGCCCTTAATGAATCTCTTGTTGCAAAAAAATTCAACAGTCACCATTTGTCATTCAAAAACTAAAAATCTTGCCGATATCACAAAAACAGCTGATATTTTGATAGTGGCAATAGGAAAACCTAAATTTATAACAGAAACAATGATAAAAGATGGTGCAGTTTTAATTGATGTAGGTATTAACAGAGTTGATGGCAAGTTAGTAGGGGACGTCGATTTTGAACATTTAAAAGAAAAATGCTCCTACATTACACCAGTTCCTGGAGGGGTTGGGCCTATGACTATAACGATGCTTTTGCAAAACACTTTGGAGGCATACCATGCAACAAGTAGAACCTAAGGCACTAACTGTCTCGCAATTAAACGCATCTATACAAGATTTAGTTTACTGTTTCCAAAAATTCACAGTTATTGGTGAAATATCTAGCGCGGGCATCAGGAATGGTTATTTTTTTTGCACGCTGAAGGATGATCAAAGCGCTATACCATTAGTAATGTTTGATGCCACAAAAAAATACCTGCCAAAGGATGGTGAACTTGTTACAGTCCAAGGAGAGCTCAATTATTATAGTAAAAATGGAAAACTTAGTATTAAAGCGGATTCTATAAAAAAAGCTGGTTTAGGTGATATGTCTATCCTCTTAGCAGAGCTTAAAAACAGACTAAATAAAAAAGGATATTTTGATGAAGCACATAAAAAAGCTATACCAAAGTACCCCACCAATGTTTGTATCATAACTAGTAGTCAAGGCAAAGCTATTCAAGATATTGAAACTACTATTAGAAATAAAAACCAAATGATCAATTTAACAAATATTGATGTAATGGTACAAGGCATAACCGCTGCTCAACAAATTTGTAGCGCTCTTCAACTGGCTGATAGACAAAATTTTGATGTCATAATATTAGCGCGTGGTGGTGGTTCGTTTGAGGATCTAATGCCTTTTAACGATGAGAATATGGCAGGTGTCATTTATCATATGAATACTCCGATTATATCAGCAATAGGGCATGACGGCGATTATTTGATTTCTGATTTAGTAGCTGACAAAAGGGCGGCTACTCCCACTGCTGCAGCAGAATTGATTGCCTTTGATTCTAGACAACTTCGAATTGATATTATAAAGGATATAAGGAACATTTATACCAAATTAAAACTATCTTTTGATGCTCAATTGAGCAAAGTAACATCTTATGCTACTTCTGTGTTTTACTCCGCAAAAAACAAGTTAACCATTACACAACAATCTATAATAGACACTCTTAATAAAATCTATACTGACACTTTATTCTATATAGATAAAAACGAAATCGATGTTTCCACTATTAATACCAAATTAAAAGAAACTCACCCTAGATCACTATTAAAACAAGGTTATTTTAAAGTTTTATGTAATAATAAAACAATATCTAACATAAAACATTTAAAATCTGGCAACAAAATTTCTTTATATTCTACAGATGGTATTGTTAAAGCCACTGTAAATGAAATTATTATTTTAAAAGGAAAGGAGCAATAATATGTTAACATTTGAAGATAAATTACAAAACCTTAATAAACTTACGTCTAAGGCTTCAAATCCTAATTTAACCTTAGAAGAATCTTTAACTACTTTTGATGAAGCTATCAAGGCTGCTCAAGATTGTATTGATGAAATCAACACAAAAAGAAAAGAACTAAATATTCTTAAATTAAATATGGATCAGCTCTCACAATCTGCATCTACTGAGGATAAAACTCATGATGCTTGAATTTGAAAAGTTTCTTAATGCTTACGTATATGAATTGCGCGCTAGAACCGATGAAACACTATGTAGCGCAATAGATTATGCTCTTAATAGTGGGGGCAAGCGTGTCCGCCCTAAACTGATGTTGTTGACAGCTGATGTCATAGGCTTAAATAAAACAACAGTTATGCCCTTTGCCTTAGCAATAGAATGCATACATACTTATTCACTCATCCACGACGATCTGCCAGCAATTGATAATGACGATTTTAGACGAGGAAGACTCACAGTTCATAAGGCTTATGATTATGCAACTGCTATCCTCGCTGGGGATGCGCTTTTGAATACTGCTTTCGAGATTGTTGCAAACCATTCAAACAATGATTCAGTGACCTTAGCTGCTATTTCACGGCTTGCAACTTCCTCTGGAATTTCTGGAATGATCGGTGGACAGATAAAGGAACTTAAATCAACATGCCATACTTGTGATGATCTTCTTGATATATATTCAAAAAAAACTGGCGCTTTGATATCCGCTTCAATTTCAATTCCTTGTATCATTAATAACGTTGATAAAAGTGAATTAGCAATATTTGATGAGATCGGCAATGCTGTCGGATTAATATTCCAATTAGTAGATGATTTGTTAGATGTGGAAAAGGAAATTGCGCTTGGTAAAACTACTTTTGTCACGTTAATGGGAAAGGATAATACTAATGCTCTTATCAAAGAACAAAATAATATCTTAATTAATCTCTTTGCAAAATCAAGTTACGATTGTACTCTTTTGTCAGATTACGTAAAAACTCTCTCAGTCAGAAATTCATAGACAATCTAGCACTCAAATCGTCTGATTTTCTTTGCTAAAATATGCTAAATACTCTCGGTTTTTGTCTCTGAACGGGTGCGGTGAATCTACTACCCCTATGAGTTTTAATTTTAATCCTTTTGCAAATTCAATTATACCTTTTACAGCTTCATCTGTTATCTTTTGTTTCAATACTACCCCGCTCTTGCTTAAATGTTTACGCCCAACTTCAAATTGAGGTTTAATTAATGCGATCATTTTCGTTTTATAATCCATAAACTGTAATAAAGCAGGTAAAATTAGTTTAAGTGATATAAACGACACATCTATTGTTATTATATCTGCTATTATCCCTAAATCCTCAAATGTCAAAGATCTCGCATTCAAATTATCACGCACAAAAACCCGTTCGTCACTTTTAATTTCTTCAGGAAGTGCACAATCTGACACATCTACTGCAAAAACTTTTTTTGCTCCCTGTTTTAATAGTACGTCAGTAAACCCACCATTTGATGCGCCTATATCTATTGCTATAGAGTTAGCTACATCAATATTAAAGTAGTCTAATGCTTTCTTGAGTTTTATACCACCAAGTGATGCATAATTATCGACGTTTGATACAACTATAGAATCTCTTATATCAACGTCACGAGCCACTTTAAATTCAAGTATATCATTTACCTTAATCATGCCCATCTTGACCAAATTAGACGCGTGTGTTCTAGATCTGGCTAATCCATTTAAATATAAAAATATATCAAGCCTCATATTTTATTACTTGTCTCTAGAAAAAACACTTAAAATTGTCGAGACAAACATAACAACCTCTTTTGATTTTTTTACAGCAAAAACTTTAATTATTGCCTTGCCGCCTACTGTAAGTGCTGCAACGACACCAGAACATACAATACTGATCCAAAACGATAATGAACTAGGCCCAGTACTAGAGCCCATTGTCTTTACTAATATAGCAGCAGTACAAGCACCACTAATAATGCCACATATATCACCTATAACATCCCCACAAATACTACTAACCCGCTCAGCGTTCTTTACTAGTTTCACTGCCAATCTACTGCCCTTTATTTTCCTCGATGCCATTGCAAGCAGTGGTGGCAATTCACATGATGTTGTAGCAATCGCAACAGCATCAAATATAATGTTTATAAAAATTAATAAAATTAGTAATACAAAAGAAATTGCAACATGCGCATATGTCGCTGTTAGCTCTGACAGATAAGAAAAAAAACATGATAAGATTAATGTTATGATTACAATTTTAATTGTCCAACTTGTTATATTTGAGCGCCTTGCATTGTTGCGCTGTTTGTTTTTATTCTTGCTTTTATCATTATTAGATGATTTTTTTTTAGTTGACACTAATGTGTGATCAACAGGTATTCTGTATTTCACATAACTCCGTGTAATAGATTAATTATTGCTCATTATAACTAGTCGAAACTATTATCTGTGTTGATTTTTATATAAATAGCTTGATATAAAAAAACGTAAAGACTATTATAATGAGAGATGGCGGATATGCGAGTAAACCTTGCGCCATAGGTTCGGTAGGATTTCCCTGATGAATTACCTGCTGTCGCCAACCAGGCGGTTTCCCTTTAAATTTCACAATGCGAAAATTCATCATTTCCGCATAACCGAATCGCCACTAAGAGCACACTATAATCCCCGTATATCCAGACAGTCTAGAAATTTTCTTTAACAGAATTGAAATAACCTATCCTCTTTTGCGATAATGAGTTTCAACCCGCCCCCGGATATCCGCACATCCCGCGCAAGGCAAGCTACACTGCACACAGCCATTTATTACCGCGATGCAGGTTTATCCCCAACCAGTAGATTGTGCATCCACCGAATCAGGTCTCCACGAAAATTGGGTCGGCTCCCGCATGCCATTGCAGGACGCCCAAAAATCTTAACTCCCAGCATCAACCCAGATTTGGGCAAACCAAGCCAACACAAGGAACTTCATCGATATGCTCTTTTACGGTATTTTAACCCCGTCTTCAACTATTTCAACCCTGACTAGAATACTGCGCCATCGTTATATAAAATTATACATTAAATTCAAATGAAATGCAACTTTTATTAAATGTTATCTAGTTTCATATGAATTTGTCATAGAGTAGCACTCTGAGCTCAATTCATGACAGGATCATAAATATGTGGTTAAACTTTCAAGAATCACAGTATTCCTTTTAAAACATGAGAAGAATTTCGAAATCATCTGTATTAACAGTAATTCTCAGAAATTCTTAACACTATAGTAGTTCACTTAAAAAGTCACAAACGAGGTAATATATGTATAATTTTATTAATTTAGCATTGAATATTATTATACATATGTAATTTTATTTGCAAATAATTTTTTTTTGATACACCTTTTGATTAACTAAATATTTCAGCTAAGAACAAAAAGACTCTAGATATTTATTTCTAGAGTTGTTTTTTTTAATTTATATTAGGAGTTAAATCAATCATGAAGCATATGTCCTGCATTCAAAAACTAATAGATACTCGTCAAAATTCAAAAATTAACACTCAATTCTTATTATTATAGTTACAGGAATAATAGGTATCTGCCCTGGTTTTAACTATTTTATAGATATTGAAACTTATGTGCGGAAAAATCTTATCCATTAGAATATTTTGAAACTTGAATTTGTAAATGGTGATCCTTCTCATGATATAATAAAACGTGTATGGGCCTCAGTATTTTCTGTATTATTTTCTGAATTTTCCATGAATTTGCGCGTATAATGAATATGAAAATTGAAAACCTACTGTCCTCATGTAAATAAAATGAGAGCTACTCATAAGAAAATAACCATTTATGTATGGTAACGGCTTTTCTGGCAGATTCCAGAATGGTTATGATTAAATATCAACCGACAAGAAGTCGAATGAAATAAAAGCAATACCAGCACTATAAAAAAAGTATGTGGTAAAAATATTACATTTAAAATTGATTCCGCTCTAACAAAAGAACATTGCAAAGCTAATAACGAAAAAGATTGCAAATATGTATTAACAGTAAAAGGGGGATCACAAATCATTACTAGCGAAATTAAAACAAAAATTTTTGTGTTTATTAGTAATAAATCATTCCATAATGCGTCTAATGTTTGACTACAGAGGACAAAGGACATGGGTGAATAGAAAAAAGAACATGCTATTATATAACTGACATAGAATCTTTAGACATAAAAAGTGATTAGGTAGGAGTAAAGGCT
>JAIRMA010000004.1 GCA_031259085.1 Christensenellaceae bacterium | reverse complement strand
AGGGAGCTTGGCACAGAGCAATATAAAGAGTATAGAAATATGCGAAATGGGATTGAGGGCGTGCCATCCGTACTGCGGCGGAGGTATAATATAGACAAGATTCCAGTGTTTGGTCAAGGTCCGACGGACTTATGGATGACATATATAATTGAAGCAGTCAATTTTCGGAGTTTTTATAAGGGTCTTAAGAAGAAAGGCAAACGTCTTAATGCGAAAAAAACAAATAATAAAAGGAAATAAGCACAAAAAAAGGGGCAAAAGCTCTGTAAATTGTGTCAAAAAGTTATAAATATGAATAATAAAGGTGAAAATCTAGCATTTCAGAATTAAAGTGTTAGATCTTCAGAAAAATTTTGAAAGAGGGAAGTTTTTAAAAAGTCTTTTGTCGGTCTAATCATTTATAGATGCAGTAGTGAATATTGTTTACAGGATTACCATTGTTTGGTTATCAAGATAGGATGCTAGGTTGTTTTTAGATCCTCCGCTAATACTGATTCTGGCACGCAAACACAGCAAAACCGAGGAAAAACACAGTACTTGAATCAAAGCCATTATTTTACAAGAAATACTCATAAGGCGTTATAAAATTGTGAATTGGCTAATTTTTAAATATATATTGAAAAAAACACAAAAATGTAGTAAAATGTTTAAAGCTCGAGAGCAAAATTACTAAAACATTTTTCACAAAGCTATTTACTAAAACATATAAAAGGTGAGATTATGATTATGATCAAGAAAGGAACGATATTAGACGTTGAAAATTATGAACAAATTTATGAACAGTATTTGTCAACATTGGCTTTAAATTCGACAGACGACGATGTTGATTATCAGGAAATGATTAATAAAGTCAAAAAGCAAAAACGTGCATGGCACGTCTTGAATAGTGAAAAATACTTAGTTGCGCTTTTTAGAACAGAAGATTGCATTTGTGGGTTTATGGAAGCAGCTATCGTTGAAAATGATTACATGTTCGAAAAGGAACACATATATATATCGAATCTCTATATTGATAAAGAAATGGCCGATAATATAAACACAACAAAATTTCTATTTGAAATGTACCAAACTGTTCTAACCTGGTGTAAAGAGCACAATGTTAATTATATTTGCGATGATATTAATGTAGGAAACAAAATAATGGAAGCATTAAATGACAAGCTGGGTTTTAAACCATACAAAACGCGCTATTATAAAAAAATCTGAGGCCATAGGTTTTTTTTATATCAACGAAAATGTAAATGTTTCCCGTATTCGGGAGGAGCCTTTAAAGTAACGGATAGAAAAAATGATAGACAATAAAAATCAGGAATTAATAAGCTTAGTTAAAAAACGATATAAGTATTTATTGTGTGGAGTGTTCTTTGCTATTTGTTACGCTTCCATAATTGTAGCATTGCCTTTAGTCTCAAAATATCTAATAGATGTTGTGTTGTCGACGAATGACATTAATAAAGTTTACAGTGGGATCCTATTGTTCTTTGCTGTTTCTGCATTGCAACCAACGTTTTTTTGTATTAAGGAATTGTTTTTTACGCGTTTATTAGAAAAGTTTGCGTATGATTTACGCATAGTATTGTTTAAAAAATTAAACAGCTTGCCCATGATAACATATGACAGAATAAATTATGGGGAAGTTTCGACCAGAATTGTTACAGATACAAAAGAGCTTTGTAATTATATATACTACATTTCAAATCAATTATTAACAAATTGTTTATTAATCATTTTAATCTTGGTTTTTATGTTCCTGCAGAATTCACTAATTTCAGGCATAATTCTAGTATTTTTTATTAGTTATTATATAATAAATAGCGCAGTATCAAGGAGATTCCGAAAACTATATAAGAATTCACTAGAAAACAATGAAAAAATGCACAATCTAATCAAACAATGGTATGACAAGAGTCTATTAACTAAACTATTTAATGATCAGCTAGATATAAATAAAGAAGTGCATTCAATATTTGCAAATGTTAAAAGCAATACAGTTCGAGAGAACAACTTGCGAAATTTATTAAATGGCATCACCCTGGGGATAATGACGGTTGCATTAGCTGTCATTTACGGGATAGGCGCAATATTAATAATTAAAGGCGCCATTTCATTAGGAACCGTTCTTGCACTAGGCCTATTTTTTCAATCCTTAATACCAGCGCTAAATAGTTTTATAATGAGCAATGTGCAATATAATAAGGTGAAGCCATCATTGAATCGAATTAAAGAATATCTTTTAGAGCCAGTAGAATCTGGCAATATAGAATTAAAAGGTGACATTTCAATCAAATTTAATAATGTATCATTTGGCTACGAAATAGATAAGACCGTTTTGAGAAATATTAATTTTCAGATAAAAGAACCAGGAATTTACGGATTTGTGGGCCCTTCAGGATCTGGTAAAAGCACAATCTCAAAATTAATATTAGGCTTATATTCAGTTACGAATGGAAAAATTGAAATTACTGGAGAAAATATAAATGAATTAGAAAAAAACTCATTACGTAGCCATATTAGTTATCTACCGCAGGACATTACACTCATAAACGATACAATATTAAACAATATACAACTTGGAAACAAGAATGTTCAAATTGACAAGTTGAACTATTTTTGTGAGTTATTAGATATAAGAAACATAATAAGTAATTTGCCGTTAGGCTATCAAACAGTTATAACTGACAAAGTAAATTTGTCTGGAGGAGAAAAAAGAAGAATAGCAATATGTCGAACGTGTGTGAAGTCCGCAGACTTATACATTTTTGATGAAGCGGATGCATCTCTTCAAAAAGAATTATATAGGGATTTAACAAAAATTTACAGCGAATTAGGGAAAGAAAAAATTGTTATTGTTATTACACATCAAGATGAAACTTTAAAAGATGCAAAACAAACATTTTATTTGAATGAGTATGGACAAATTGCGCGGAGTTGCCAATAACAAAAAGATTTTAAACATATGAATTCTATAATTGTGCCATATTACTAGAATAATAAAACTTTTTAAAAACAACAAACAAACACAGAAAAAGCACAAATATCATATAATAAGGATTCAATATTAACAATTGACCACACTACTTCAAAAAAAATTTCTATGAATTTTAACATAACTATTGCAAAGTGTAAAAAATTATAGTATAATAATGTTTAAGCAAGGGGAGAATAAGTTAATGTTGTTTGAAGCTTGAGTTTGTATTTTGGAAATAACGGAAAAACAAACGGTTGCGGTCCAAATGCAAAAATCTTATTTGTTTGATTTCGCAGTGTAGTATTTATTGCTAACACGCGAAAGGGTTAATGTCGAGCTTTTGTTCAATACATAAACGAAATTGACTGAGGCCGATAGAATTGAGAACTGTAGTGTTAAAAGAAATGTAGCTGAATTATTGTTAAGGAGGATTTACTTTTGAAACTCTCCCAATTTAATAGGTTTCTGTTATCAAACGAACAACAGTTTATATTTAATTCACGAACTCGTTGTTTGGCTTGCCTTGATCAGGAGGCAATACAAATTTTAGAAGAAATAAAAAAATCTCCTGATTACGAAGCTAATAATCATACTTATGAATCCATGATTGAGGGTGGTTTGATAGTTGGCAATAATTATTCTGAGATCTTGGAATTATCAAAGGAGTATGAAAACTTCAAAAAAGGGTCGGGCAGGTCATCTTTTGGTTTTGTAGTTTTGCCCACAATTAACTGTATTTATGAATGTCCTTATTGTTACGAAAACAAAAAACAACATCAAATGAGCAATTCGACTGCGGAATGTGTCGAAAATTTTATCATTAATTCTATTCAGGATATATCCTCAGTTGCAATAACGTGGTATGGTGGCGAGCCATTAATGGCTCCTAACATAATAGATAAAATATCACAATCAGTAATTAACTATTGTGACAAAACTAACAAAAAATATAATTCATTCATTGTTACAAACGGATACTTAATCGATGATGCGACATTAGAATTCTTTAAAAGAAACAGGATCACAGGTTGTCAAATTACTTTGGACGGAACAGAAAAAACGCACAATAATAAAAGATTTTTAAAAACAACTAAGACTGGAACATTCAAAAAAACAATAGAAAGCATATTAAAAGTGCTTTCTATTGACATGTCAGTTTCTATAAGAATTAACATTGATAAAAATAATTTAGATGAAATAGATGATTTGCTATGTTTTCTTAAACAGAATGGTATAGTGAAGGTAAAAATCAGTTTAGGTTGGTTAAACGCTGCAACAAAAGCTTGTGCAGGAATTGAAAAAAACTGCTTAACAAATGAAGCATACAGTCTAGCTTTCATTCCATGGATGAAATTACTTAAGAAATATAATTTTGTTTCATCGGACATGGATTTTTATCCGTTCAAAAGCCATATGTGCTCTGCAATAGGAGATAAAGCACTATTAATAGATTCTGAAGGGAATATTTGTAAATGCTGGGATGATATTGGGAATGAAGAAAATTTTCTTGGGGATGTTCAACATCATGAAAAAGCTTCATCCCTAGTAATAGATCAAAAATATAAAGAATGGAGTCCATTCCTGTACGAGAGTTGTAGAAAATGTGACATAACACCCATCTGTATGGGAGGTTGCCCTTTTCAAGCAATTAAAGATAGCAAACCACAGTGTTGCAAATGGAAATATATCCTTGATGAATATTTGCAAAATGTAATTTCAAGTTTTCTGGAGGGTAAACAAACTGAAAAAATCTTATAATGGATTAATGTCTTTTATAATACATATATGTTTAGTGATTTACTAAATAATCACATATTTTTAAAAAGGAGGAAACTCACATGATGTTTATTGTAGAGCCAAAGGTTCTTACTGATGATCATGCAGCTTGTGGTGTTAATTGTCTTGATTATTGCTTAGGCAATGTGTGTTCAGGCAATTTGAGTTTATAAATTTAATTAAGGAGTGCAAATCAAACTTTTTTTGAGATGTACTACTTATTAGCGACCTCTAAAGAATAATAATGCTTCGATCTGTTTTTGAGTTTGGATTGTGTGTTTTGAGACATTAATCACATAAAGGTTTTTCATTGGTAAAGGTAAAAGCAATTAATATATTTCAAAGTCATATCTAGATCGAAGCTTATTATAATACTCATCTAAAAACAATTCGTAAAAACGTGATGTTTCTACTTGTTATCATAAAATTTGCGAACAGGATAGGGACAAAGGAGTGTAATATGTATTATTTAATTAAACCTGTTGATGTCTTAAAAGTAGCACAGTTATGTGGTGTTAATTGTATACAACATTGTGATGCAGAAATTGATTGCTTGATCTGGGAATTAGTTAGATAGAAGACTATCGTACCTGATTAATGTGTGCATTTTCGGATTAAAGCTAATTATCTATGAGGCGGACAAGTCAAGACTTTTGGATGTTAGCAACAGGACTAGCTCTTGCACATTGAAAGAGAAACGTTTCTGTGTGCAAGGACTAGTTTGTTTGAGCCAAAATTTGCGTGAAAGGTGGAATACATGGTTGCGTTATTTATAAAGACTATATTAAAGAAAAACATTTTTAACTATATATTACTGGCCATTGTATATATATTACTTTTTGTGTGTGCTATGTCTATGTTAAGCTTTAAAAGGCAAGTAGATGCGGCGATAACAAATGTTGCTACAATGAACAGCTATAATCATCATTTGCGTCTCCTTGGAAGCGGTGATGATGTTTATTTTGACATAAATGATCTTAATTCAATAAATAGTGATAATATAGATGTCATAACCACGGTGCTTGCCGTGGGGGGAACGCTTGAGGACAAATCAAAAATTACGGTCATAGGAATTAAATATAGTGAAATATCAAATCTGGGCATAACTGTAATTAAAGATGATAATGCGTTTAAAGATAATAATAAATATTCAATTTTACTTAGTCAAACCATGGCAACTCAGTTAAATCTCGAAATAGGGGGGGGGCTAAAAGTATCTGATTCTGAGGAAAACGAATATAATTTTATTGTTTCTGGAATTTGCGCTGACTCTATGTGGTTTCTACAAAACCCAACATCCATTATAGTAAAACTTGAAACAGCACAAAGCTTTCCAAACATGGAGTCAAAACTTATTACTGCGTTTATTCGTCTAAAAAACATAAATTTAATTGATGATGAATATTTGAAGATGGGGGATGTATTAAAGACGAAAAACATAACGATAGAAAAGATGTATGACACAACGACATACGATTTTTATATTGCGCCTATTGACGTAGTTCTTAAATTGTTTTCTGGATTGGCTTTAGCTCTGTCTCTTTTTCTATTATATTATACATATAAGCGTATTATTGATAATCGAATACCTGCCTATGGGACATTGATTTCATTGGGGATTACAAAATCAAAAATATGGGCATTGTTGTTTTTGGAAATATTGATTTTTGTCATAATTATATCGTTGATAGGATCCGCGCTAAGTGTTTTTGTGATAAGCGCATTAATAAAGAATGTTATCGGAATTGGCTTATTTTCTTTTAATGTACTAAACATGGCAATGATATTTTTATCATTTCTTGTAGTAACATATTTCGTATCTATTATAATTGTTACCAGGATTTTTAGGGCGGGCGCTGTAAAAATCATAAAGAAGCAAGTTGAAAACAACAAAACTACTAATAAAAAGCTTGTGTTTTTTTCAATAGCAGGGCTTGGATTGATATCGTTTGTTTGTGGTATTATATTTCGATATATTTCTATTAATTTAATGAGTGTGATAGGGTTAATTCTTTTGCTAGTAGGAACAATTATACTGAGTTTTTATTTGATATATATAGTTAGTTTTATTGGGAAAATGGTTAGCGTACGGAGATTTCCTAAACTAGTGGGTCTTTTCACAAAAACCATAACTAACATATTCAAAGCGAAAGGATACATATGTATTGTTTTATTGTTAACAATTTTGATAGCACTAACTTCAACGGCGGAATTAACCATTGCAAAGTCGATGAGAAATTATTTTATTAACACAGATTTAGTAGTGGTTTCAAAAAGTGACATATATGTTAGAGAGGACTTTAGTGCCTTTAAAGATGTTAAAAATGTTTATAAAACACGGAGTGTGAAGTTGTTAGTGGATCAGCAAAATATTACCATTATTGGAATTGACACGTCTGAATTTGAATCATACACACAAGAAACATTTGACAACATTGAGCAAACCATGAGCAGATTGGATGCACATGATAAAGGAGTAGTATTATCAAAGACACTTTTAAAATCAAAAGCACTAGCAATTGATTCTGATATTTTAATACCTACTGTTCAAGGGGATTTATCGTTTAAAATAGTAGGGTCATTTGAAACTATGGATAATTTGGGATTAAATGTTTATGTTACAAACGACATTTTTAATAAATATTTTATTACAGAATCAACACAATATTATATAGACGCAGATGAATCATCTGTTAATAATCTAATTAAAGAAATCTCTGATAGTGAAAAGTTTGGCAAAAACATTACTATAGCAAAGACAACTGACATAATGAGCACGGCGTTATTGAATATAACAACAATAATACAGACAATTAAATTATTTATAAGCGTTTTATGCGTAATTTCAATTATTTGTTGTGCAATCAATGCTTATCTAAATGTAATTTCAAATCTACGAAGTTCTGTCATAGAAGCAACCCTAGGAAAAACACGATTGCAAATAGTTCTTGAAACTCTAGCAGAACATGTTTTTCTGATAGGGTTAATTACGATTTTATTTGCGAGCATCATTGCAGCCTTTGCTAACTACTATATTATGGATATTTTAGAATACACCGTTGGATCCTTCAAATACAGCTTTACAATGTCAGGGGCAACAATCATTTATATGCTAGTCATTGTGGTAGGGACTCTAATATTTCCTGTAATTACTTATCTCAAAAAAAGCACACTAAAAAGCACAAAGGAGGAATTTTAATTATGCTTAAAGCAGTAGGAATTTCTAAAAGCTTTAATAAACAACTTGTTATTAACAATGTCAGCATGAATTTTGAAAACAATAAATTTTATTCTATTGTAGGGGCGTCTGGGAGTGGAAAGAGTACTCTTTTATATTTATTAAGTGGCTTAGAAAAAGCTGATAGCGGGCATGTTGAATACGATGAATTGAATTATGATATAGCAAATGATAGCCAATTGAGCAAACTCAGATTAGAACAATTCGGATTTATTTTTCAATTTCACAATTTAATCCCAAATATTACCGTGAGAGATAATCTTATGTACCAACAATTTATGAGAGGGAAAAAAAAGAATTTGATTGTTGATGATTTAGCGCAAATTTCAAGCAGATTAGGGATAAGTGACAAATTAGATAAATTCCCATCTGTACTATCTGGTGGAGAACAGCAAAGAGTATCAATAGCAAGAGCACTACTTAACCAACCTAATATTTTGTTTGCAGATGAGCCCACAGGCAATCTTGACAGCAAAACGAGTTTTACAGTAATTAATTTAATATTAGACTTGCAAAAGGAATTTAAATTTACTCTAATTATGGTTACACACAACAATAGCATTGCAGAAATTGCTGATGTTCAGATTAAGATAACAGATGGTCAAATTGCAAAATTGAATTAAGATATGGAGATAAAATTTAAGGACTTTTTAAAATCATTAAATAAGTATTCCGAAGGAATAGCTGTTAAAGAATTAAATGATAAATCTAAGGTATCCAGTCATACATATGGTGATCTTATTAATGACGTTGAGAGGTTGTGTAATGTCTTAAGCGACAGTGAATTATGGCAAAAGAAGATTGCTATTATTGCACGGAATTCGTATAATTGGATAAAAACGTTTTTTGCAATAACATGTTTAGGTGCCGTTGTTATACCAATTGATATAAATATTAGTATTCATGAAATTATTAATATTTGTAATCAAGGAGAGATAAATTACATCTTTCATTCTGACCTGGAAACAGATTATATAAAAGAAATCAGCGAAAAAACTTCTACAGAAATAATAAAATTTATTTCAGTAAAGGATGATGAAAAAAATGCACAACTAAATAATTTTAAAGAAATAGGATCTGACGATGTTTCTGTTATATTATATACGTCGGGAACCACGTCCGAGCCTAAAGCAGTGGGGCTTTCTTCACGAAATATTCTTTCCGTAGTTTACTCCGCGAAAGAAAAGCGATTGTCTAATAATTGGACCGTATTGTCAATTTTGCCTTATTCGCACATTTATGCATTGACATGCGATTTGCTTTTTTCATTAGAAAATGGAGACACGATAATCTTGAATGATGAATTAACTAATGTGTTTACAAACATGTATAGATTTTCACCAAATCTAATGTATGTAGTTCCAGAATTTATAGAAAAAGCGTATAAATTAATAATGACATACATTAAACAATGCGGAGCATTGATGTGGTTCAATTTTACAAAAGCTCTAAGTAAAATATTGCTTTTGTTTAAAATTGATATTAGACGCTTTCTTTTTAGAAAAATAATAAGGAAGCTGGGAAATATTGAAGTATTTATTTCAGGAGGCGCATATTTAATGCCCAAATATATTCATTTTTTTAATGAAATAGGAATAAAAATTTTAAATGGGTACGGAATGACAGAATGTGCTCCTTTAATAACTATACAAAACATACGTGATAAAGTGAACATAAATTCAGTAGGGACACCAATTTCTTGTTGTGAAATCATGATAAAGAAGGAAGGGAAATCTGATACAGGCGAGATATATGTGAAAGGCGATAATGTAATGTTGGGAAACTATATAGGGGACAATAAATTAAAAATAATTGATGTGTTTGAAAATAATTGGATAAAAACGGGGGACATCGGACGGATTGATAAAGATGGATCATTGTATCTGAAGGGAAGAAAGAAAAATGTTATTGTTTTGAAAAACGGGTATAATGTTTATCCAGAAGAATTAGAAGGCTTTTTTAGACAAAGTAATATTATAGATAATATTACAATAAAGCTGGATAATAACGAAATCACTGCCATAATAAAGCCTGCACCAGAAATAATTGAACATTATGATCAACAAGAATGCAAGCGAACAATAGATGAAGAAGTACAAAGACTTAACAATAAAATTTCTGCCCACATGAGGGTAACACAAACACGAATCATTTATAATGACAGGACTAACATATGACAAAAAAAATAATTAAAATATTAGCAAAGATTAAGGATTTGCCAGGGTCTCAGATCAATCTAGAAAAAAAATAGCAGAAGATTTGCAGTTTACCTCATTAGATTTTGCTATTTTACTGACGCAGATCGAAACAAAATTTAACATAGAGATAGACATACAAACGTTTCTATCATTAACAACAGTAAATGACTTAATAGATCATGTAGAAAGCATAATAAAATAAAATAAAAATCTCATATAGATTTATCATTAATAATAGATTTGACTTTCATGAGGCGAATAGTATTTGCACGTTCGTTTTCGTCTAACTTCATAGTAATATACTTAATGGTTTCGGTCAAATCAGGAATCATTACATATTCTAATGCATTGACACGCCTCCGACTCTTTTCAATCTCATCAGCTAACATGTTACAGGTTTTTTCAATTTCTGCGAGTTTTATAAGTTTGTTCAAAATTCCAGATAATGAGATAATTGAAAAATCCAACTCAGCTGACACGCTAGCAAATGAATAAGGATATAGGTCAGTATTAGTGCCTTTTACTATTTCAATTTGCGGTACATTTATGCTCATAATATTTTGCGTCACGGATTTTAATGTAATAGAATAAGAGGGGATAGCAACAGCTTCTTCAACTACTGATCGCCCGTTCACCGCACTTGCTAAAAGGAATGACTTAAGTGATTGTGGTAGCTCATTTTCAAGCTCAGATCTCAATCGATGATTTTCTTTTATATAAATCATAAATCGTCTAACAGTTTCATCTGTTTTATCTTTTAAGAGCTTATGACCACGTATTGCTGTTTTGAGACGATTTTTAAGGCGTCGCAACTCCATTCGCGTGGGATTAACGTTGATTCGTTTCATCTTTACACCTTCTTATTTAGTGCTTATCATAGAATTCTTTTAAGTAAGGTTCACGAATTCTTTTTAATTCATGCCTCGGTAACATCCTTAACAAATCCCAACCGAGCTCTATGGTTTCTGAAATTGTGCGCCTTTTGTTAAATCCTTGACTAACATATTTCTTTTCAAACTCATCAGCAAACTTTGCAAATTTCAAATCAGTTTCTGTCAAAGCGGCTTCGCCCAAAATAGCAGATAGTTCCTTAGCTTCTTTGCCTCTTGCGTAAGCAGCAAATAACTGATTCATAGTGTCCGCATGATCCTTGCGGGTTTTCCCAGCACCTATGCCCTTGTCTTTTAATCTAGAGAGAGAAGGTAAAACATCAACAGGCGGTGTAATACCTTTTTTATGCAACTCACGAGATAAGATTATTTGCCCTTCTGTTATATAGCCAGTTAAATCTGGAATGGGATGTGTTTTATCATCTTCTGGCATAGTTAATATAGGTATTTGTGTGATGCTCCCTTCAGATCCATGAATTCTCCCAGCTCGTTCGTATAAAGAAGCCAAATCAGTATACAAATATCCTGGATACCCACGTCGTCCAGGGATTTCTTTTCTCGCCGCCGAAACTTCACGCAATGCTTCAGCATAATTTGTGATATCTGTTAATATTACTAATACGTGCATTCCTTTCACAAAAGCTAGATATTCAGCGGCAGTCAGGGCCATACGTGGTGTTGAAATTCGCTCAATAGCAGGATCATTGGCTAAATTAACAAACAGAACAGTGCGCTCTATCGCGCCAGTTCTGCGAAAATCAGAGATGAAAAAGTCTGCTTCTTCAAAAGTAATACCGATTGCCGCAAAAACAACGGCAAATTTAGAATCCTCACTTAATACACGAGCCTGTCTTGCAATTTGTGCAGCGAGTGCAGAATGGGGGAGCCCCGACGCAGAAAATACTGGCAGCTTCTGGCCTCTTACTAAGGTGTTTAGTCCATCGATGGAGCTAATCCCAGTTTCAATAAATTCGTCTGGGTAGTTTCTAGCTACTGGATTAATAGGCTGACCATTTACATTAAATCTTTTTTCAGGGATGATTGCGACACCACCGTCTTTTGGTCTGCCCATGCCGTCAAAGACTCTACCCAACATGTCCTCTGAGCAATTCAATTCAATGCCTTTTCCTAAGAACTTTGCCCGGGCTTCGCTGATTTTGAGTCCTGATGAACCTTCGAAAAGCTGTACTAATGCTTTATCGCCATCTATTTCTAGAACCTTACCGTGTTTTAGCGTCCCATCATTTTGTCGAATTTCAACTAACTCATCATATTTTACTCCACTAACCTCATCAACTAACATTAGTGGGCCTACAACCTCTTTGATTGTCTTATATTCTTTAAGCATAGTTTCTCCTAATTAATAAGCCGAGTAATTTCTTTTTTCATTTCAGATTCTATTTCATCAAACTCAGCTAAATTATTTTCATTAGTATATTTAGCTCGTCCAATCTTTTCTTTAACCTTTAGTTCAATGATATCTTCAGCTTCAATGTTTTTTTCAAGCGCTTGTCTAGCAAGCTTGTCAAACGTGATAATTAATTTTAGCATTCTGTATTGCTTAGCAAGAGAAGTATAAGTATCAATTTCATTGAAAGCATCTTGGTGTAGATAATCCTCTCTAATTGATTTTGCGGTATCCATTGTTATTTTATCTTTAGAGGATAATGCATCTGCTCCTACAAGTCTCACAATCTCTTGCAATGTGGATTCTTCTTGTAATATTGCCATTGCCTGAGTTGTTAATGTGCTCCAATCTTGTGAAACATTCTCATTATACCAACTATTTAATCTGTCTGAATAGAGGCTATAACTTAATATCCAATCAACAGCAGGAAAGTGACGCTTATATGCTAAACTAGCGGACAATCCCCAGAAGACTTTGATAATTCTGAGTGTTGCTTGACTAACTGGTTCTGATAAATCACCTCCAGGAGGGCTAACTGCTCCTATTGCACTGATCGATCCTTTTATGTCTTTTGATCCCAAAACTCTAACAACCCCTGCGCGTTCATAAAATTCCGCTAAGCGAGATGACAAGTATGCAGGATAGCCTTCTTCACCAGGCATTTCCTCTAGTCTACCGCTCATTTCACGAAGCGCCTCGGCCCACCTACTTGTGCTATCTGCCATGATAGCAACATTGTAGCCCATATCTCTAAAATACTCACCAATTGTAATTCCAGTGTAAATACTAGCCTCACGAGCTGCCACAGGCATATCAGATGTGTTTGCAATAAGAACTGTGCGCTTCATCAAAGGCTCACCAGTTTGTGGATCTTTTAGTTCTGGAAATTCATTAAGGACATCTGTCATTTCGTTACCACGTTCTCCACAGCCAACGTAAACTATGATATCGGCACTTGCCCATTTAGCTAATTGATGTTGAACCACTGTTTTACCTGATCCAAATGGGCCAGGGATCGCTGCAACCCCACCTCTTGCAATTGGGAAGAAGGTATCAATTACGCGCTGTCCAGTTATCATTGGAGACGAGGGCGATGTTTTTTCTGCATATGCCCTGCCAGTCCTAACACCGCATTTTTGGAGCATGGTTATTGGTATTAATCTATCGTCTGTTAAAAGTTCAGCTACTGTCTGGTCAATTGTATAATCACCACTATTTATAGATTTAATAATGCCCTCTAATCCAAAAGGAATCATTATTTTATGTCTAACAGAAGGTGTCTCTTGGACATACCCTAATTCGTCGCCAGCAAAAACCTGTGAACCAGCTGTTGCCGTTGCTATAAATCTCCATTTTTTATTATGATCAAGTGGGGATGCTTCGACTCCGCGTGTTATTCTGTTTCCTGATTGTTTAAGCAGTGTTGTGAGCGGACGTTGAATGCCATCAAAGATGCTTTCTATTAAGCCAGGTCCTAATTCTACAGAAAGCGGAGCACCTGTAGATACTACATCGTCTCCAGCGCCTATTCCAGCGGTTTCCTCATATACTTGAATAGAGGCTTTATCCCCACGCAATTCAATTATTTCGCCAATGAGTCTATCCTTGCCAACCCGCACAACGTCAAACATCCTACATTCTTGCATACCAGATGCTACAATTAGCGGGCCTGCGACTTTTATCACTTTTCCCATTTAAGTACCTACCTTTTACCTTTGCAAATCTAATTATCATAGATTTGTAGAGAGTTTATACTATAGCAAGATAACACATATTTATGCGTTGATATCAAACTACGTATTGTTATTATCCTTTGGTTTAATTTTTTTATTTCTATTATTTTGGTTGTTTCCTCCAAACAAAATATCAGATCCTATTGCTTTTTCAACATCTATGGAAAGGCCTTGCATCCCAAAACCATTTGAACCATTAGACGTAGGAATTGATAAAATTATAGGATATGGACGATTTTTGTAGCGTGCGATAGTGTCTTGTATTGTTTCTGCTATATCTTCTGTTATTAGAATAATGGAATAATCTCTGGCTAATTTTTTGAGAGTTTCTCTAGCATCAAAATAATTTTTTGCGTCGAAAACATCAACACCAATTGCTTTGAATGCTAGAACACCATCTTTATCTCCAATTACAGCAATTTTATCATTAGGCATAAAGCGACCTCAATCGTTTTTGAATTTCACAGCGGTCGACATTGTTTTTAATACACACGAGAACCATCCTGAGCATGGTAATTTCTGTCAGCTTTGCTAAGTAGTAACCGACTACAGGGGCTACAGAAAACATATCATGTTGATTTTCTTTGAATATGCTGAGCAGATAATTATCTCTTGATCTATCAAAACCTGCAAGATCCATGTTCTTTATAAAATCAGAAAAAGCTTGATATTTAGTAGAATTAAGAGCTTCAGCTAATACATCAATATCTGGATATAATCTTTCAAAGAAAGTGAGGTCAAGGACTCCTCCAGTAATAAAACCTTCAGAAAAGAAATTAATAGATGCGCTAGCTTTAGAGGATCTCACAAATGATGAAATATTTATAAAATCAGCCTTAATGATGAAATATTTCTTTATAGATGGATCAATACCACGTCTTTTTAATCTATCATTTATTTCTTGATGCATAGCCTTATCTAGCGTTATATCTAAAAACCTAGGACTCAGCCCAATTTCGAAGTGATTTTCAATTTCACGAATAGCATTTGCAATATAGGGATTAACCGTAAAATTGTCACGCAAGAGATTATCTTTTAAAGTTTCAAAAGGAATAAGTCCACCAATTTGTGGAGCGTAATTCATTGGTGATGATAAGAACTTCGATTTTAACAGAGCTTTAATATTGAAATAGTCAGCTGACAGGAAGAAACATTCAATGCCAGTCCCCACTACAGACACAGATTTTAAAAAATCTGGCAACAGTGACAATTCGGCATCAAGTATTTTATCAAAATCGGCAGGAGAGTCTATAATAACCCCGTTACCATAATTTGCCTCTGCCAAAATTTTGACAGCGACTTCTAGATTTTCAGATTCAATCATTCGCATGAGCCGCTCGGACTTAAATAGCCCATTCTCTTTTGATTTTGCGACGGCGTTTGCAAACAATAATCCATCCTTCATAGGTTATTCTCCTCGATGGTTACGCTAGATAAATCCTTCTTGCCTGAAAATTATTCATTAGGCTTAAATAAAACATCTAATAAATCTAACTCAAGATCAGCGCGTAAAGCTGATAATTCTGTTGAAATGGTACAGTCTTTCTCAACATTGTCTGACACAAGTTTAATACCACGTTCAAGGTCATTATTTTCCATGAAATCAACGTTTAGCTTAATCCCACGAATGAGAGCTACTGCGTCTATAAACTTCTTAGTAATGAGGCGTTTTTCATTTTTATAAATGAGCACCGTATCATTGTTTTCTGCATAATTAAGCATTCCTTTTATTAATTCAAGATATTTTTGATTTGGCAGTTGCATCAATATCTCTTGGGCTTTAATAAAGGCTTTATCAATAGCCTCTTTTTTAGCTTTTAGTATTAATTTTCTAACATCAGACAATGTAGCGCTACGTTTTTGACGTATTACTTCAGTAGTAAGTCTTTCGATTTCTGCTTCGGCTGTAGTTATATAAATATCAGCATCCATTTGTGCTCTAGATATAATTTCGTTAGCCTTAATTCTGCCTTCTTCAAGGGTTGATTTGGCTATAAGTTGAGCATCGTTAACTATCCTCGCAGCGATTGTCAGGGTGTTGTCTTGCATGCCGTTACCTCCATCTTTTTTATGCGTATGTTGGTAGATAAACTGCTAAGAACGATATTAATAAACCAAGAAGTGCATATGTTTCGACCATTATCGTAAACACAACAGCCTTTATGTTTTCTTCAGGGCGTTTTGCGACGAGTGCTATTCCAGATGCCGCCACCTTACCTTGATATATACCACTTAAGAGTCCAGAGATTGCCATCGGCAAACAAGCGCCTAGCATAGCTAATCCAGAATAAGGCGTGAGATCAGCCATTGACCCACCAAAAATGTTCAATTTCAACATCACAACAAAGCCTATTACGAATCCATAAAGACCTTGTGTCGCTGGTAATAACTGAAGGATTAGGCATTTCATAAATTTGCTAGGGTCTTCAGAGACCACTCCAGCTGCAGCTTGACCTGCTTTAGAAACACCTATTGAACTGCCTATACCTGCAAGCCCTACTGCTAGAGCTGCACCGATAAGAGCAAATGCTGTTCCAGATAACATGTTTTAACCTCCTATTAAGGTTTAGAAGTTTTTAGTTTTTCCTGTTGTTCATATGCTGAACCATCTGTTAGAAAAACATATTTAGTCTTTGATCCTAACGGAACGAAGGGATATCCCTCTCCCGTGAAGAATTTACCAAAAAATTCGACATACTGTAGACGCGAATTGTGAACATACACGCCCAAAGCGTTAATTGCGAAATTGAATAGATGGCCACCTGCATAAATTATAAAGGCAACAACGTAACCTGCATATGAAAGAAGAGTTGGCATAATTCCAGCAATTATATTAATAACCATTCCAATTATCCCAGTTGTAAGACACAAACTGAATAATCGAGAATAAGACAAAATATCACTAAAGACATTAATGGACCCATAAAGGTTTTTGAAAGCGCCAGCTAACATCGAGATTGGATTTTTGCGGCCAAGAGCCCCACCTAAAAGGAGCATCAAAACTCCAATCAAGAATATGATTCCGCCTACAGATGAGAGGAGTGAAATGCTTAATAAAATACCAAACACGGCGACTCCACCAGCAAGAAGGATAATAACCCAACTAAAATCGTTAAGAATGGCGCTTGCGTATTTCTTTATCTTTAATGATTCAATGCCATTAAGGAAAAACCCTGTTGCAAGTTGTATCACGCCAAGGCCTAAGGCAATCCCAAACATAACAAGTATGTCTGTGCCATCCATTGAATTTAGTACCTGCATTGATAACAAGAACCGACCCAAACTACTACCCGATAATTGTTCAGTAGTTAAACCAAACCATCCGCCAAAAAGCGTGCCCCACACCACGGTGGAGAGTCCGCAAAACATAAACATCAGGAAAAAACCACCACTACGTTTCGCAGGTTTTTTAATTAAAAGAATTAGTCCGCAGGCGATTGTCATGATTAATCCATACCCAGCGTCAGAAAACATGAATCCAAAGAAAAGGCAATAAAAAAACATAACAAATGGATTTGGATCAATCCCACCGTATGCTGGTGTGCCAAATGTAGCAGTAATGTTATCGCCAAAAGCCCCCACTATTTTAGGGTTTTTGATAAATGATGGAGGATTTTCGTCTTCCCCTGGGCCTCTGGTTTGACAAACGATGCCATTGCTTAAATTGTTAAGTTTTTCGAGTACTGTAACTTCAGTATCCTCTGGAATCCATCCCTCTATAACAAAAGATCCAACTGTTTCTCTGCATTTTCCCATTGTTTCTGCCTTTTGAAGTTCAATTAGATAAAAATCATAAAGAAGTTTCAAGTTTTTAAGGCAGGAAAATCTCTCCGCTACTGTTAAATAGAGTTCTTTTCTTCTTTGATTTAATGTCTCCAATTGCAATTTAATATTTTCTATCATTTGTAATGGAGTAAAAGGATCGTTAAAAGGGCATTTTCTAAAATTGATGCTAGATAGAATTCTAGCACTAGTTTCAGCGTCATCTTTAAAAACAATGATAGCTAGCAATGTCCCGTTCAAAGTGTCTTTAGAGCGCACAATTGCATTCTGAGGCAGTAGCGTTAGGGCCTTGTCAATATTTTCAACATCAGTAAAGCCTACGAAGAGTGTAGTCTTTTTAGAGTCTTTGATCTCAGAAAATTTGATATCTAATTCAGTGTAAAGTTCAAGCTGTGTCAGTTGCGATGCTATGCGCGATTTTTTTGCTTTAATGTCTGTTAACTCAGCGTTTATATCTGAAAGAGCGTCTACAACGGTGAAAAGCTCATACTCATCTTTTACAACAGAGGAGAGCTCCTCATAACTCATGACGACATTTTCTCTGCCAAATTTTGCGTTTTGAAAAGACTGGTTGTTTTTGACAACGCTAGAAAAGTCTCTATTTTTTAATTCTCTTTGGGATTCTTGTAAAAAGACTATAGCAGATTCAAGATTTGCTACTTTTCTTGCTATAGTTTCGCAAGTGACAGGATGTTTGTCAACGAAAGTACCGTTGATTTCAGAAGCAAGACTAACTTCAACCACACCCAGCTCGGTTAGCTCGCGAAGAATTCGACGTCTGTCTTTTTTATGCCCGACCACGGACAATTTTTTCATCTTAACGACTGACATACTTGTTTAAAAACTTCTCTACAATGAAAGTAGCTGCTAAGTCAATATTAGCGCTTTGTGATATTTCAAGAGCTTTTTGATGACCTTCTTTTATTAGGTCGTCGCTTAAAATAGAAGCCTGTGTCTTAGCTAATTCAAGAGCCACGAGTCTTCTTGATTTGACACAAGCGCGAGCGTCCTCGATTATTTTGACGCTTTGGTCATCGGCTTCAAGGTTAAGTTTTCCAGCTTCCGCAAGTGCCTGGCTAGTTAGATAGTCAGCTTCTGCTTCGGCACTTTTAATTTCATCAATAATTTCTTGAATCATATTAATTAATGTCCTGGAATTTTTATTTTGTGATTAACTTATTTGCAAAAACCAAATATGAAAATCATGAAACACTTTAACAGTATTTTAAAGGTTGCGATTTTAAGCACAAACAGAGATAATTTGACTTGCATTATTAGTATACAATAGCTAAATTAACTTAATGTTAACCTAAATTTTTACAAAATATTTATGAATTATACCATAAAAAAAAACATTCAGCAAAAATAATTAATTTATTATTTCTGCGGCAGTTTTGTAGACATATGAAGGTTTAATATCACTAGATTGTAGCATTATTTCTGTTGTATCGCCAGTTAAAACTAATAATGTTCTATAGCCATTATTAATTCCAAACAAAATATCTGTGTAAAGTCGATCTCCTACCATTAATACTCTGTCCTTATTTACGTGGATTTGATTGTTAATTATATCTGCCATCAATGAATAAGGTTTTCCGCAAATAATGTCAGGTTTTCGCCCTGATGAGGAGCTAAGCAATGCGGCTAAGGATCCAACATCTGGCATGTTGCCTATGTCTGATGGGCATGTTAAATCTGGATGAGTAATAACGAATAAAGCTCCAGAATCTAATAAAACATTAGCGCGCCATAGTTTGTTGTAGTTAATGTCTGTGTCGAATGCTAATAACACAATATCTGCATTTTCAGACAACTTAATACCATTTTTCTCAAGCTCGTTTGTGAATGGAACTGTGCCTAAAGGGAAAACGGTTTTCCCAGGGTGGGATGTTTTCAAATACATTATTGCAGCACTAGTAGATGTTACAATTTGTTCAGATGTCGCAGTGTAACCAATTTTTTTGAGTTTAACTAAATATTCATCGATGGTTTTACTACTGTTGTTTGTTAAGAAAAACACTTTTTTACCAAGGTAATTTAGTGCTTTGAGCATATCTAAAACACCCTTGATTAGGACGTCCCCTAAATAAATAGTTCCATCTAGATCAAACAAAAAGACATCTGCATCGATTGTTAAAGAGCGTGGTTTTGTTTCTTTAGTTTTTGAATTCAAGTTTATCATATTTCTTGTATGAACGCATTATTTCTGAAAGCACACCAGATGTAGCTAAGCGTGTTAACACCCCCGTTGATTTTGTGGTCTCCGCATTTAATAGAATTGCATCAGCTATATCCATTAATTGAAGATGTTCTACGAACTCATTATGTAATTGTCTAAATCGTACTAAAACATAATTTAGTTCAGAGCGAGTTAAAGTTAAAGATCGATCTGAAGAAGGCGGGAAAAGAAATTTTTGCGAAAGGTTGATAGATTTATTGGAGTGATACAATGAACGCAATCGAACACGGTCACTACCGATTATTATACCTTCTATCTTATGATTTGTAAAACATAAAAGTATTATGTTTATAATCACAGCCATATAAAACATACTAGAGGCGCTAAATTCTGAAATCTTGCTGTTAATTTTGCAAAACGATGAATAAATTTGGTGGCAAATACTATCTTTACACAAATTACTAAGTTTAAATCTTACATCGGCCAAAATATTTAACGCATCACACTGATGATTGTCTGTTGTGAGTGCTTCATAAACAGTGTTTTGTAGCATTTTCAATTCTGTTAAGACATCGTAACTTAAGATGTATACATCATTTATGTCTGTTAAAAGCATGAATAATTCAACGAATATTAGTAGTTTGTTCTTTTCAACTGCAACATTTGAAAACAGTACTAAATTATTTTTTTTCACTGCTCTGTTTTGATTGAATGAATTCTGAATAAAACAGCACCCATATGGGGCGTCAGGGATAAGAATTAATTGAGAATAATTTTCAAAGGACAATGCGTGTCTTATGCAAAACCATCCGCCAACACCAATAACTATACTATTTTTGTGTGAGCTTTTGTGCTCTAGATCACATATCTCTACAGAATGTCCATTTTTTACGAGAGTTTTAGCTAAGGAGTAGCAATCGGAATCAGTTATAATCAAAATCGAGACAGGTTGTCTTTTCAAATGGTTTATTAAATATTCAAAGGGTGAGTTGCAAACTATAATTTGATTCATAACAATTTGTAGAGATATTTAAATATAACTAATTTTATCATGACAAGCGATTAGAGGACACGCTTATTTTGTAGCAAATTAACTAATTTTAGAAGGCACGTAAGTTTTTTTTACTGACTTATCACGTTTTTTTAAAAAAACAATTGAGAGGTCATGCAGAAATGATAAGGCAGGAATACTTAATAAAATGCCCCAGATGCCAAATATACCACCACCTATAACAATACCAAAAAGTATCCAGAATCCATTTAAACGCATATATCTACCGACAATTATTGGATAGGTGGTCCATTGCTCTACTTGCTGTATTACGATTATAGAAATTATAAACAACAAAGATAGTCCTGGATCATTTGCAAAGACGAGTAGAAAACCGAGACTTCCAGCAACATATGCCCCAACAATTGGGACAATATTCCCAACGCCTAATATTAATGCAAGCAGAGGAGCAAAAGGCAATTTGAGTATTGAAAATGTTATATAACAAAAAGCACCAAAGATCACACTTTCTAACAATTGTCCTGATAAAAATCTAGAAAATTTATCACTGCCTATTGAAATTATGGCGATTATTTTTTTTGCAAACAGCGCTCCTTTGATCTGCTTTAACAAATTGAATAGTTGATTTTTCAGTGATTCTTTGTGTATCATAATCAAAAAGCCTAAACCTAACCCCATAATAAACTTGACAGTATATTTCAAAACATCAGTAAACTTTTGAAAAACATTAATAACCATCTCAGAAGCTTTGTTTAAAATGTTGTTAGGAATAGTTATTATTTGATCAGTTAAAAAATCTATAAATGGCAAATTCTTAGTCGTCTCTTTTAAGTCTTCTATATCAAAACCTTTTAGCTTTTCCATAATGAGGTGTATGCTCTCATACACTTCTGGATATATTAACAAAATCAATAAAATCACTAAACTCGATATTATAATCATAACAATAGCAAGAGAGATTAATCTTTTTAATTTAGTTTTTTTTATAGAGGACACGAGATATGTTTCTATTAATTTCACAGGAGTGTTTAATATCAACACGAGAAGAATTCCAGAGAAAATTGGTGAAATTGCGTAGAGTATAAACTTTAAAAACCCATTAAACTTATCTAGTGCTAACAGTAAAAAAAATATAATTATTGATATTATTAGAGCGTGCCATCTCTTTGACATATTAATATCTTGTGAATAATTCAAAAATATAAACGCAACAAAAGTATAAAAATAAGGTATTGATAAGTAATATAAGATAATTTTATTGACAATCAAGCAGGACTGTATATACTATACATATGGAAATCTCAAGTTCTTTACAAGCTCTTAGCGACATTTTTCCAAAGCCACTATATGTGGTGGGTGGAGCTGTCCGCAATCATTTTGCAGGATTTAGTGGTGGGGATGTTGACTTAGCATCACAAATGACACCAGAAGCCTTAAAAAGCTTATCTCAAGCTAGTGATTTTAAAGTTGTTCCAGTAAACCTCAAAATAGGCACAGTTTTGTTGATTGCAAAGGGAGAATATTATGAGCATACTACATTCAGGGCGGATAGTTATGCTTTTCAGGGTTCACATAATCCTACAGATGTAAAGTTTGTTACCGAGCTAAACATTGATGCAAAACGCCGGGATTTTACTATTAACGCGATATATTATGACATAAAGACCAAATCATACATTGATCCGACTGGTGGTATAGAGGATGTTAGAAATCGTATAGTTAAAACGATTAAGGATCCCGTTTCTACCTTTAAGGAAGACGCTTTGCGCCTATTGCGGTTAGTTAGACTTGCTGCTGAAACTGGTTTTGATATAGATGAGGAGACATTTTCGGCGGCAAAATCCGTATCAAAATTGATTTTAGCGATTTCAAAAGAAAGAATACGCGATGAAATTAACACAATGCTGATAGCAGATCTTAAATATAATGTGGCAAACGCCCACTATAGGGCTTTTAAAATTGCGGATGAGATGCAATTATTATCAAACATATTCCCAGATTTGATGAAAGGGAAGGGAATGATACAACCTGCAGCATATCATAGATATGATGTTTTTGAGCATCTTTTGAAAACCATGCAAGCGTCTCCTCCAGAGCTTCGTCTAGTAGGGCTCTTACATGATATAGGAAAACCATCCGCATATTTAAAAACCAGTAGTTATTCCACACATGCGAGTGAGGGTGCTAAAATCTGCAGGAAAATCCTTAACGATTTGAGATATCCAAAGGAAACTATTTCAAATATTTGTAGGATTGTTGAGATACATATGTTTGATTTCCTCGAAAACGCAACAGAGCAGGAATTAGCACTTTTTGTGCGAGACAATTTCAGACTAATTGATGATTTATTAAAATTGATGAAAGCTGATGAAATTGGCAGTGGTTCTATACGTACTTTCGACAATAGAATAACTAGAATAATGAATGCAAAGAATGATTTTATAGACAACAATTTGCCTGTGACAGTGAGTGAATTAAAAGTTACAGGTTTTGATCTAATACCAAGAGATGTGGAGTCTAAATTTCGCAGCAAAATATTAAAAGAGTTATTAAGACGATCTATAATTGAAAAAGCAAATACCAGAAAAGCACAACTAGAGATATTAGATCAGATATTAAAGGAATAAACAAAAAGAGAGCGCTTCAAAAAACGGTTGCGCTTCAAAAAAACCAGAATTTATAAACCTTAAAAACGATTAAAGAGAGCAAAGCTAAACATTTAGAAAACACTAGGGATTTGGAACGAGGACCATGGGTATATATCTGGTGGCGGATCAATTTTAAAAACTCTAATTTCCTTAGTTGAGGGATGTACAAATCTGAGCTCCGTAGCCCATAGTGCCAAATTTTCCGTTGGCATTGATTTGGTCCCTGCATACTTTTGATCACCATAAATAGGAGTTCCAATATGCGCAAGCTGGACACGCGCTTGATGGCTACGGCCTGTTAAGAGTTTGATGTCAAGGAGCGCCATGTTTTCAACAGTTGATAGAATTTTATATTCAAGGACAGCTAATTTCGCGCCTTCTGTCGCAACAGGCACACAGCTCACAATGTTCTGTTTTTCATTTTTTAATAAGGAGTTTTTTAGAATGGCATGTTTCTCTTTGGGAATCCCGCATGTGACTGCATAATAACGTTTTTCAAAAGTGCCATCACGTAATTGCTGTGAGAGGCTTGCCGCGCTTTTGCTATTTTTGGCAAACACCATTACCCCACCAGTTGGGCGATCTAATCTGTGAACTAATCCGAGGTAGGCATCGCCAGACTTGTTTTTAGATTCCACTAAATAATTTTTTAACATTGTCAAAAGATCAAGATCTTCAGAGATATCTTTTACCGCTGGTATGTTTTGTGGTTTTAAGACAACAAGTATACGATTGTCCTCGTACAGTATTATCAGGTCTTTATAGCTAGTTATTTGATTATGTTCCATTTTGTGTCCCTCCTTTTTAAATCTTAAAAAACCACCATTGATGATGCGCCGCAAGGCAAAACAATATTTTTTTCCAGTGTTGGTATGCCTATTTCGTACGACTCTATATTGCAATTAAAATTTTTAAAAACTAAACGTTGTACATTTTCCATGGCGGTCGGTTGTAACCCAGATGCGTAACTATTGATTAAATGAAAGAGCGGATTGTCTGACAAGACCTGTCTAGTTAACTCTACCAAAGAATATACCTGTTCATGAATCTTCCAAAGTTCACCCTTTGGACCTCTACCATAGGCTGGAGGATCCATTATAATCGCATCATACTTGTGTTTTCTGCGGATCTCACGTTCAACGAAGCTAACACAATCATCAATAATGTATCGTATATGTGCATTTGATAAACCAGATAATCTGGCATTTATACCAGCTCTCTCAGTCATGGCTTTAGACGCATCGACATGACAAACACTTGCGCCTTGAGATGCGCAAGCTATAGATGCCCCGCCCGTGTAAGCAAATAGATTTAGAACACTTATAGGGCGCCCAGATAATTTAATGAGGTCAATCATTTTAGCCCAGTTATATGCTTGTTCTGGGAAAATACCTATGTGCTTGAATTTCATCAGTTTTAATGAAAATTTTAAGTTGCGCCAACTGATAGTAAAAGATTCTGGCACAGAAACTATTTTTTTCCATGTGCCCTGTTCTCCACTGGATGCATTTTCAAAAACTGCTGTTATATCTTTATACTCAGACAGATTAAATTGGGAATCCCATATTATTTGCGGGTCTGGTCTTAACAAGAAAATATTTTCTAACTGCTCAAGCTTTTTCCCGGAGCCTGTTGCAATTATTTTATAATCAGACCATTCATTATTAAATCTTATTCCGCTCATTTTGACAAAAGAATATGTGAATCTAATTCAGTCAACATATGAGTATAATCGTTTTGCTTGTCAATTAAAACCAGATGACTCAAGAGCCTTTTAGCTTCCAAATAATCACCCTCTTTAGTTAATAACCGCATTAATTTGATAACAGTCAAAATAAAAGATTGCTTTAATGTGCGTCTCTCATAAATGAATTCTTTACTGTTTATTTCCTCCGCAAATTCACCTTTGTATAATTTAAGCATAGAATTTACAATTTTAATGCGTTGAGTGATTGGAAGGTCTTCACTATATTTATTCTTGAGTTCGATGAAAGCGAAATAATCACTCTCCACATCGTCAATTTTTAAAACATACTTGGAATTTGTGTATTTTAGATCACAATCAACGCCATACTGTTTTAATGTGTTTCTAATAATATTATTTGTAGTTTTAAGATTGTTTATAGCAGAATTATATAGATAGTCTTTCCAGAAAAAATTTACAATTGAATTTCGATCAACACCAGCATCACGGGTCATTAAATAATGCAAGAATAACTCTTTTGCTTTTCGTGTACGCCAAAGCACTTCTTTCCCGTCAGCATACATTTGAACGCATGTACCGAACATAGTAACTTTAAGAGTTCTAGACGGGAATGCATCGGTAGTTTTTATTTGGAGAATTTCTAGAATTCGGTTCACATACTCTTCTTCAATTTTATGTATTTGTGCATAAGTTATTAAAGGTTCAAAGCATTCTTCGTAATAATCTATTATAATCATGTCCATACCATGGGTGTATGCCGCTGCGAGAATTTTCTGAACCAGGGAAGAAAAATCTTTTAAATTACGATTTTGCATCTCGTAAACTGTCAACATTGCCATGCAGATGAGCCAGTATGTGGTGTGTTCTGTGCAGGACTCAATTCCTTTCTTTGCATATTCAACAGCTTTATCATAATCTTCTAGTTTGTAATAAGCAAATGCTACTGATGGGAGTATCATGTGTTCGAATTCAGGCGCAAATGTTCTACAGTACTTTAAATAAATATGCGCAATTTCCTTTGAGTAATAAGGGCTTTTAAAGCGAGAGTATGCAGAGCATCTTTTAGTAATATTAAAGAATTTTGCATAACTATCAGTTTTATCTAATGTTACTGCTTTATCGTATTTTTGAAAAGCGTCTTTTATACGCCCTCTAAATATGTCAATTGTCGCCATTGTGCAATAGAGTAAACCTATATCCTCGCTGATATTGTTTTCCAATGCAAACTTTAATGCATTTTGAACCATATTTTCGGCCACATCAACATCCCCTGCATAATATTTGAAAGCAATAAATTTATGAGGGATTACATAATATGGGAAATAGGATTTAATAGTTGAGGTTAACTCAATAGCTTTTTTGTAGCGGCCAATATCAAAATATGAATAGGCTGCGATTTCGATGTTCTTAATATACTGAAACCATTTGTCACGCGCCATGGTATCTAGCAATTCATCAATATCGGCAGTTGAGAGATGTAATTCTTTCTTGAATTCTAGGATGCCTTTAAAAATTAATGATCGATTAGTCACGTAAAGTGGATCTTGTTGATTAAAAGCATCTACGATAGAAGATTTCAAAGAATTAATTGTGTCACCCTTTTTTTTAAATGCTATTTGTATCATGCGTCCCAATGTTATCATTTCACCTAAAATATCACCAGTGTCGTGAAAAATGGTTAACAACTTGCTACATAAATCATATGCCATCTCGGTATCATTTCGGGCCTCGCATGAGACTGTATAAGACAGTGACCAATATGGATATTCTAGTTGGGGATATTTAGTAATGTTTGAATTAGATAATGCAAAATCCAAAGCCATTAAGATAGCATCCTCGTCTCTTAACATTAATTTAATAGATTCATTACACTTATCAATTTTGTTAATTGATGCGTATAAACGGAGCGCAGAAAAATACTCTTTAGAGGCAACTTTATAATCTGCAATCCGCTCTATTAAAGAGTGAGGGAATAACTTTTGAATTAATTCAGTATATTTATGACGCTCAGATTTGAGATAATCAGTTAACTCAAGACTTAAATGGATACGTGTTCTATCCCTTATCGTAACATAGTACCCATTTCTCCCAAGCGAAGTCATTAATCCTTGAGCACCATCATAAATTTTGCTAATAAAACCCATATCTATAGTGCGAACGTCTGAAATATAAGTTAAGAAAGCCTTTTGAATAGGGGAAAGAAATTCTAGATAACCTTCAGGGGTAGGTTTCCCATATTGTTCGCCCATGATGTCTTCGTCTATCAATTTAGGACAAAGGGGATCAAACTCCATAAAATCGAGATTTATATACTCATTACTAGAGACAACAATTTTCAAGTTTGAGGGACAATGCTTTATTATACGTTGCAATATAGATAGTTTAAAGTTTTCTGGAAGACATTCCATATGTTCAAAGATCATGATGCAGTTTACACGTATATTGGATATATAATCTAAAACTGCAGTTATAACGACACTTTCGTCATTAAACTGTGATCTGCAATAAAGTAGTTGCCTCAGTTTTTTAGCAAGCGCATCATCATTTGAATCCATAACTTTATTTATTAAATTATATACGAACAATGACATCTCACAGTCTAAAGGACTAAACCAATATACCGTATGATAGCGGCATGATAGCTCGGTTAAAAAATCCGCTTTCCCAGACCCTATGGGGGCAAATAGCATAACCGCAGAAGTCGAATTTGACATAATTTCACTCATGAGAGTGTTCGTGTTGGCATTGTATTTCATATGTTGATCAACTCCACATATTCTTAACTTTTTAAAAAATAAGAGATTTGCGCCTTAAGAGTATATTTTGCAATATATTCAAAAAAGCGTATTAAATTTGTAGATAATTTACTCATAAAAAAAACAATCCTTTTAAGCGAGTAAATGATAAAAACCTTATTTATGTCGTTAGTCAACATGATTAGACCAGCTAATAAAAGACGGTTAAACCCAAATTCGCTCGTAAACAAAAACAAAGCAATATTGTTGATTTAAGTCTAGACAACGAGCGTTGGAAAAAACAAGATATAAGTATCTTAAAAGATCACTATGCCTTTGCTGTTTGCAATTAAAAAAGATCATTAAAATTTTAACAGAGCAAAGTGACTACGTAGGATTCAAGCTTTTAGCAAAGCGTTGCTAACAAACAGAACACTCATATTGTAAAATAAAAGTAAACAAAAGTCAATAAAAAGACAGATATATTTAAATAAATTTATTAATTAATATACCCATCTAATAATTTAAAGAATGAACGCATTGAAGAGACTTAAATAGTAAAGGACAAATAGGTATAAAAGATTGAGTAAAGAGATTGCATTTTGCAATAAAAAATTCAGTTTTTATCAAGTTTATTAATATTTATAAAATATTTGTTGCTAAATTCGGGTTATTTTGTTAAAATGATACTGTTTAACTTGACCGAGTTGGATATTCTAGAGTTAAATGGAGATGAGCATTGGGTCAGGCGTCTAATTTGCAATTTAACAATAAACTGATAAATTACAGACCAGTCTTTTTTTGTGCGCTGTTTTTTATAGCTGGATTAATAGCGTCTGCCTTATTCTTTACTAATAAGATTGCCTTTTTTATTGCTCTTGTAGCTATACTTTGTTTTGGTGTAGTCATTTACATGTTTGATAAAAAGTTGCCGTTTTTTCTTTTTCTAGTTTTTTCGGTAGGATTTGGATTATTTATATATAATACAACTATAGTAGAAGTACAAGAAATTGCTGGAGACACAGCAATACAAGGACGTGTTTATGATACGTATGAAGGCCGTAATGATAAAAAATACTCTGTGCTTTTAAAAGACATAGCATACGTAGGCGCTTTAGCGGGCGATGAGGATCGCAATATAATAGTTTACACAGATTTTGAAGTTAAAGTGGGGGATATAGTAGAATTTACTGGGTATTTAGAAGCTTTTAAGTATGATCCGTTTGACAGCTTTTCTATGAGTCACTATTATTCACAAGTAAATTATACATTTGAAACAGCAGAAATATCAGGGCAAAAGATAATCAGAGAATCATCTCTTACTCCATATGAGGCATTGTTTGAGAAAATAAAAAATTCTTTTATCTCAACAATGGGGGAACAAGCAGGAGAGATAGCGACTTCACTGGTATTTGGATATCGCCAAACTTTTGAGACTTTTCAAAATGAAGCTATTATAAACAATAAACTTGCAACGGTGTTTTCATTATCAGGATTACATTTTGCTTTTATTGCTATTGGGATTTTTTATTTATGTAGATTATTCAGAATAAACAGGTCAATATCGTTAATTATACCATTTGTTATATTGTTAATTTATGGTTGTATGACGAAATTTCCTCCAGCTTTATACAGAATATTAATAGCTCAAATAATAGTAATCATAGGAAATTTAAGATACAAAAAATCCGACCCACTCATATTATGGGGAATTGTCGTCATAGTCTCTTTAATAATACAGCCTCTGTCAATATTTGAAATAGGATTTCAAATTGCAGCTCTGTCTATGCTAGGTGTTGTGACATATGGTTCGTTCATTAAAAAGCTATTTGGGAGATCTAAGAATCCGCTTTTACAAACGACAGCATATATTACTTCAACGTCGGTTTCATCGAATTTGTTTGCAGGGGCAGCGTATATCAATACGTTTGGATCGTTTGGAGTTTATTTAACACTAGGAGCAATCATAGTTATACCTTTTGTTAGTCTTACTTACTTCTTGCTTATGGGGGCGACAATAATATCTATAACGTTTCCTTTTATGCAGTTTCTACTAAAACCGTTTAAACTTTTGGTCTTAGGATTAGGCCAAATGTCTACGACCTTAGAAAACATGACTTTTGCAACGATAGAACCTAATTCCCTAGCAATTTATGGGGTAATTTATGTATTAACAATGTTTTTGATGTCAAAATATATTCTGGTTAGGCCTAAGTATAAAATACGTATTTTAGTAACCTCATTAGTATTAACAGTTGTTTTAATGTTAAGCACATAATGGTTAAATTTTAAAAAGTACCGTGAGGTTAAAAACTTATAATTTCAATATTGCTAAAGACAAATAGTTTTAATCAATTCACGGACATTTAAAGGTTTTAGAAATATTTAGTTTAGCATGCGTATTTAAAAAATATTTTTATGCTCTCTTAACTCTAAAAGAGCACATTTAAGATTTAAGAAAAACTGTTCAAATTAGATTTAAACGCAATAAATGCAATAATTGATTATTAAATTAGGGAATGCAAACTTTTATTTGGGTGTTTAAAAAATTGTATGAATTAATCTAATCCTAGCGCCTTTCTGATTTCAGTTGTCCAAATTGAATACCCCTTTTCATTAAAATGCAAGTTATCTTTTACGTAGATATCTTTTTTGAGCGACTGATCCTCGTTTAGTAAAGAAGCTGTACAATCAATAAAACTCGCAAAATCACTAGGCTCACAGAAATTTTTAACGATTTCATTACATGTGTTTGATTCCGACCAGACTTTTTCTCGCGCAATTGTAGGGGCGATAGAAATATAATGAATATTTGTGTCAGTTAATTTTTCATGTATTTTATTTAATAGATTTATAACTTCCTCGCCAGCAACAGTGCCTTTTTTACTACCTAACCCCCCATGTATATCGTTACTGCCAACATACAGTAAAATTGTTTTAGGCGCAAAAGGGACGATTAATTTATCTATCCATCTATCCCAATCTGATATTACAGTGGCGGCAATCCCCACGTTATAAGTTGTCAGTGGTTTTAAATCAGCATCTGATGTCTCCCAATATTCAATAAAAGAACTACCGCATAAAAGGACTTCGTTCTTCTCAAAGCCAGTTTCATTCCAATACTCTATTTTTTGATTTGCCCGCAGGTTTTTCCCAGGCACACCCAGTGTAAACAAATAAGTGAAAAGGCCAGCTATAATTAAAACAATTAAAATTGATGTTATTATAATTAATATCTTTTTTTTTCGTCTAAATTTTGATTTTGTGGTATAATTAGTAGAAGTCATACAAGGCGCTCCAAAGGGTATTATTTTAAGTATACTGCATTATTCTCTTTTTTTCAAGACTAAAGACGAATTTTGCATAAATTCTTGAGAGCAAAAGTGCTTTTAACAATTAGAATTTAAACTTAAATGTCTTTAATAAACAAATGATAATAATTTTGGAAGCTGAGCCATCAAGTCATAATATTTCAATATAGTTAATACCAAAATGTTGGGTTTTACTGGCACAAAAGATAGTTTTTAAAGGTTTTTAGTTAACTAATATTTTACCACACGGTACGAACGATCAATTTACACGTAACTATTGACTAAATTTGATAAAAAGAGTATGATTATATACAATGCTGTTTAGCTGGTTTAAAAATACAAGTCTTTTATTACTAGAGAATTTCTTAGAATTGGCATGGATAGCATAAGGATTAATGAATGAAGCTTGTTATTCTAGATGGACACACTTTAAATTCTGGAGATTTGTCGTGGGATGAATTAGGCGCATATGGGGAATTATGCGTTTATGACCGTACGCCTGCCGCACTAATAGTAGAACGTTCTAAAGATGCCGATGCTGTGTTTACCAACAAATGCATTCTAAATAAGAAAGAAATTGAAGTTTTACCCCAATTAAAATACATAGGAGTATTAGCTACAGGCTACAATGTAGTTGATTGTAAATATGCAACTTCGCGCGGCATCGTTGTATGTAATGTTCCTGCGTATAGTACTGATAGCGTCGTACAATCAATAGTAGGTCTGATTATAAACTGCATGTCAAAACTCTCAGAGCAGATTGCAAGCGTTCAGAGAGGTGTTTGGCAAAGATCACAAGATTTTTCTTATTATCCAACAGATTACCATGAAATTTCTAATAAAACAGTAGGGATAATTGGGTTTGGGCGGATCGGACGGAAGTTAGCAGATGTAATGTTAGTGCTTGGCGCTAAAATTTTGGTTTTTAATAAGGGAAAGGCATTTGAGCCCAAAGAAAACGTAACTTATGTTAGTACTTGTGATGAATTATTTGCAAAATCAGACATTATCTCTTTAAATTGTCCGTTAACAGCAGACAATGAAAAAATGATAAATTCAACGTCAATCCTTAAAATGAAAAAAGGTGCTATACTCATAAATACGGCACGAGGTGCTCTGATTGATGAACTGGCACTAGCTGAGGCGTTAAACAATGGATATTTAGCCGCAGCTGGGTTAGATGTCTTAAGTATTGAACCCCCTAAAGAAGACAATCCATTACTTACCGCAAAAAACGCGTTTATTACACCACACACTGCGTGGGCCACCATCGAGGCGCGAAAAAGATTAATGCAAATTACGGTAAGCAATTTTAAAGCATTTATTGATGGTAATATTAAAAATAAGGTTAACTGATAAGGAAGATGGTAATAGCATGACAAAAATTGCAATTATAGATTTAGGCTCAAATTCAGCTCGGCTTGTTATAGCAGAAGTTCTAGACGGTGGTTATTTCACAGTAATAGACGAATTAAAGGAGCCTGTTAGATTAGGACAAGATATGGAAGTAGACGGATTTTTGCGTCCGCTACGTATTTCACAAACGATAAAAACACTCCGAACATTTAGGTCTCTTTATGAGAGCCATGAGGTCGATGAGGTCTTAGCTTTTGCAACTGCAGCAGTGCGACGGGCCAAAAACCAAAAGAGTTTTGTAGAAGAAGTTTTAAGCGCGTGTGGCATAAAATTAACAGTTTTATCACAAGAAGAAGAAGCGTTGCTTGTGTATTATGGGGTTATAAATTCCTTAGATGTACACAAAGGTATAATAGTTGATATTGGTGGGGGGAGCATAAAAATCATCCAATACAATAGACGAGTCCTAGTATCCCAAGAAACACTTCCATTTGGGGCAGTCACTTTGACGGAGCGTTTTGCCAAGCAGGGAACTCCTGAGGAAAGAGCTGAGCTCATTGAGAAATTTGTCTCTGACGCACTAGAAAGTGCTAATTTTTTAACTAATATAGATTCTGATACTGTTTTTGTAGGAGTAGGTGGTTCTATTCGCAATTTAGGGAAAATTAGCAGACGCCTTAAGAAATATCCATTGGACATGGCACACAATTATATTGTACCGTTTGAAGAATTTGACACTATTTATGATACAATTAAGCCTTTAGAAACAGAAAAAATAATGAAGATAAAAGGTCTTTCGAGTGCTAGAGCCGATATTTTCCCTGCTGCACTCTCCATTATTTCAACAATTAAAAACAAAATAGGTTCTTCTCTTGTTAATCAAGAAATCCGCATAGGTGGAGCTGGCCTTAGAGAAGGAGCTTTATTTAAAGCCGCCTGTCCACTTGTGGTTGAAAAGCCAATAACTGATATTCTAGGGCATGGCATATACAACATGTTATATCACTTTAATATGAATGTAAAACATGCCGAACATGTATTTGAGCTTTCACTTCAATTATTCCGTCAATTGAAAGTGTTACACAAGTTAGGACGTACACATTTAAGAATTATGCGGGTTGCAAGCATGTTACATGATTGTGGTAGTAGTATAAAATTTTATGAACATCACAAGCATAGCATGTATTTAATACTTAATAGTAACTTATATGGGATGGCACAAAAAGATTTAATTGCAGCTGCCATGGTCGCAGGTTTGCATTCGCGTGACACGCTAGAAACGTTAGACTTATCTAAATATTTGGAGTTGTTTGATGAAGGGATGCTTGATGCAATACGTAAACTTGGTGTTATTGTAAGAATAGCAGAGAGCTTTGACAGAAGTAGAAACGGACTAATTACAGGAATTAGTTGTGATATATTAGGCGACGCTGTTATTTTAAGAACAAAGACATTAGGAGATTGCACCTTAGAGATAAAAGATGCACTATGTGCATTTAACGAATTCAGACGGGCATTCAAGAAGAATTTAGAAATTCTTTAATTTATGCGTATTTTATTGGCTTCAGAATCACCAAGAAGGAAAGAGCTGTTAAAAGCCATTTTTCTTTCATTTGATGTATATAAAACATGCATAGATGAGAATTATGAGGGGTTAATGCCAGAGGACACCGTAAAGGAAATTGCTAAACGAAAATTGAGAGTTGCGGTAGAAAAAAACACTGGCTATGAGTTAGTGATTGCGGCAGATACATTGGTTTATTGTAATGGACTTTATCTAGGCAAACCAAAGGATAAGGCAGACGCCATCCAGATTCTGACCTATCTTGAGGGTAAGACTCATGAAGTGTACTCAGGAATAGCCATAAATTTCAAAGGTGTTGAAGTAATTGAGCATGAAACCTCTAATGTTAAGTTTCATTCCTTAACTCAAGAGGATATAGAAAATTATATTGCAACACATGATCTGTTAGATAAAGCTGGGGCATATGCTATTCAAGATGGTGTTGTCGTTGAATGTTTTAATGGTTCTTTTTCAAATATTATGGGACTACCTATTTCAAAAGTGAATGAGATTTTAATAAAGCTCGGGGCTAAGAGCTGAGAACAGCACTAAAAAAAATTCTTTGAGGAGTTATAAATGCCTAAATTACGTTATGTGGTAGATATAGGATCTTCATATACTTCGATTTATCATAACGGACCTGTGCTCAATGAAGCAACAGTGGCTTTTGTGCAACGAAGTAATGGATTAGAGCTTATAGCTGCGGGTAATGACGCCTTTAAATATCGTGCAGACACTATATCAAAGAGATCACTAGTTAGCCCAGTAAAGGATGGGATTATAATTTATCCTAAGGTAGCATCATTAATGATGAAATCATTTTTGAAACGCGTTGTCCCGCGCACTATTTTTAAAGGAATTGAAATTCTGGCAGCAACTCCTGTAGGGTTAACCGATCTAGAGAAAGAAACGTTTGAGAGCACAATTAATAAAGCTGGCTATAAGGATGTGACATTAGTTGAGAGTGTAAAAGGGCTGATCCCAGTTATAAACAAAGCAGGACAGCTAGTTATAATAATAGGCGATGGAATGACAGAATTTGCGGTTATTGCAAACAATGAAATAGTTGTAGCGTGCGCTATAAATATGTGCGGTAAGGAATTAGATGATAGGATAATAGAGGTGATTGAAAACCAATATGAAGCAGTTATAAGTGCAAAAGCGGCTGAGTCATTGCGCATGAATATTGGAAGTCTATATGATGGTGATATTTCATCAATGGAAGTCTATGGCCGTGATGTTATAGACAATCGGGTAAAGCCAATATATGTTAAAGCAGAGAGTATAAAAGAGCCAATAAACGATAGCTATTTGAAAATAGTGGAAATAGCAGCAAACATACTTAACACATTACCAATTCGAATACTAAATAACGTTGCCAAATTTGGGATATATTTAGCTGGAGTAGGCGCACAGATTTATGGCTTACCAGATTTTATGAAAAAACATTTGCAAATACCTGTTAAATGCGATCCAGAACCCAAAATAGCGGTGGCAAGAGGCTTATATACAGCGTTTAGTCTTGCTTTATAAATTACATTATTAACCCCTAGCTACCACTTGTTTATGCAAATGTTTGACAAACCTTAAAAAGCACATGACAGAATTTTCTCGCGGCGCAAGATTAAAAATAAAGGTAGATTTGAATTTTGCATTGATTAGAAATGGTTATATATCCCAATAAAAGTTGTGCTGTTTGTGCTAATTTTAATAGCACATAAGAAAGTTTAAATATCTTTGCTAAAGCCACTATTATTTTTTATTAGTATCTGATTATTGTAATTTTTTTTTATTCCGCAAAAACTTGCGTACTTTACTAAGACTAATTGTCGGTGCTAGTAAAACAGCAAAAAAAACAATGACTCATGTATTGAATAAGGATATGTATCAAACAAAACAGACTGGCTTTGAAAATCTAAAAGTTACAGAGTAATTTCATCCCCCCTCAGAATTTTCTAGAAATGCAGAGGCCAATGCGATTTCAAAGCGCTTTTTTGCAAGTGAACATCCAATTTTATATTGTCCTGTTAAACTGCCTGTTAAATTTAATGAATTTGCCAAACATCCTCCGCCACAATGATATTTTGCAGGACACTCCGCGCAGTGTTCTTTATTTAAGACAGTAATGCTGGAAAATGTTGTGCGCAAATCTTCATTAAGCCCCAAATCAAAGACATTGCCCATACAAAAATCAGTTTTCCCAACGAACTGATGACAAGGGTATAGCTTGCCGTCAGGCGAAACTGCTAAATATTCAGTCCCCGCGCCACAACCAGTAAGTCTTTTGTCAATGCATGGTCCGTGCACAAGGTCCAATATAAAATGGAAAAATGTAAAATTCTCACCACTTGCTCTTGCCTTTAGATAATATTCTGATAGTATTTCATATTGATGATTAATTAAATCAATTGAATCTGTCTTTATTGACAAAGGGTGACTGCTGTCTAGCACTACAGGCTCTACAGAGACTGCATCAAAACCCAAATCATGAAGTTTAATAACGTCATTTGAAAAGTCCAAATTTTTGGCTGTAAATGTACCTCTTACGTAATAATTTAAACTACCTCTAATTTGTTTAAAGAATAATGCGTTTTTAACTACGTCATCATAGGTTCCATTCTCACAAACGGCACGACGAACCGCGTCATGGACCTTTCGTCTACCATCTATACTTAAAACCACATTTGACATTTCACGATTGAGGTATTCTGCTGTAGATTTATCTAATCTAATGCAATTAGTAGTGAGAGTAAAAGAAAACTGTTTATTATGTTTAATAGCAAGAGATTTAGCGTAAGCGACAATGGCTTTTACAGTATCAAAATTAAGAAGTGGTTCCCCACCGAAGAAGTCTATTTCTAAATTGCGTCTATTTCCTGAGTTTTGTATGAGAAAATCCACTGCTGCAAAGCCCACGTCTCTAGACATATGTGCTATCCCACAATTATATGCTCCCCCATCCGCAAAACAATAACCACAACGCATATTGCAATCATGACAGATATGTAGACAAAGAGCCTTCACATGTTGTGTTTTTTTTCTAAATGTAGCGATGGTTTTAGTGGCATTTAAAGCCCCTGCTTCTTCAAGTGCTCCTAATTCGTTATTAACTTCTAGAGTAACATCAGGATTTAATTGTAGATAAGTTTCAATTTCGGAATTAGAGAGCGATATATTATATCTTTTCTTTGCACATAAAAATGCGGCTAAATCTACATTATGCAAACTGCCGCTTTCAATATCCCATAAGAAAAAATATTCTTGGGCATTGTGACTATATGAAAAAGCATGAACCACGAGAGACTAAATAGTTAAACTTTGCTTATTAGTTTTAACGTTAATTTTTTCATCACGCTTGCAAATTTGATTTCCTACAGTACAGCTAGTTTTACAAGCTGATTGACAACTAGCCTGACACTCTCCACACCCAATATTCCCGTCTTTCACAAGTGATTTAAAAACAATAGTTTTAATATGTTTCATAAGAAATCTCCCCAAGGGCTTTATTCAAATAGTATATCATAATATAGTGAATTTATGCAACAATTTAAATATCTAAATGACAAAGAATTCTAAATTTGCAAAGGTTTGTCATACCTTTTTGGATTACGTCTTCGATCCATTGAACTCATTGCCTCGCTCTAATACCTCTTGTTTGTTTTCTTTGAATTCTTCGACGTGTTGATGATAAATTGTTTGTAAACAACATAGAGTTATCTTCTGGTTCGTCTAATTTATGTGCATATCCCCGTTATGAATCTTTAAGAGGGGTATGAAATGGTTCAATCTAAGCCGCTATAAAATCATCGCTATTGAACAGAAGTCCTAGAATATGCTCTAGTTAAAAAACCTCATTATAAACAACCGCTATGATCAATTTATTTGACTGAGGTATTCTTAGTAACTCAGCCATTTTGTCAAAAATAGGGCTATAAAAGAGCGTGTTAATTATTTGACAAAACATATTGATTTATATATAATGATATATACTAAAATAAGCGACGCATTGCGTCGCTGTTATTAACTAAAAATATTTGAGGATATATGTCATGAAAGAGAACATTCATCCAGCGTATTACCAGACTGATGTGGTCTGTGCATGCGGAGCAACTTTTAAAACTGGGACTACTAAAAAAACAAACGCAATGAAAGTAGATATATGCAATCAATGCCATCCATTTTACACAGGGAAGCAAAAGATAGTAGATACTGGAGGTCGCGTTGATAAGTTCCGTAAGCGTTATGGACTTAACTAATTAGCAAAATACGTATAACTAGTGAAGCTTTTTTTTGCTAGATCATAACTATATTGACAACGTTAATGAAGGCGCGTGCATGAGGTTTAGTATTAATCTAGACTTAAGCCGCGTTTTTTGTTAAAAAACTTTTAAATTTGTTATGCATAGTTATAATCATATATAAGGCATAGAAAAACTAATTTCAAGAATCTAATGAGCAGTCATTCGTATATACCTGCATTTTTGATAAAACAATTTTTTTTTTAAACATTTCATTTTCTGTTGTTTAGTTAAATGAGAACAAAATAGTATAAAATCAGTATTGAAATTGAAAACATAATGGTTTATGGTTAACTAGCTTTTGATTCAATTGTTAATTAGCATTAATACAATGATAATATAAAATGAAGGCATAATCAATCCACAATATAAAACATTTTGTGGATTATGTAAAAAGTAAAAATGAGCAATTGTTAAAATTTAATTGGGGAGCTTTAATGTAAAGTGCTTTAAAATAAAGAATGTTGCACATCAATGCGGTGAAGAACACGATGAGTGGACAATCTAAAATCTAATAAAACAAAGGCACTTAACAAATGCAAACGCTTGCACGGTTTAAAGAAATAGGAATTCGCATATGGAAAAGAAAAAACTAACTAAAATTGGTGGACAGGCTGTAATTGAAGGTGTCATGATGCGCGGGAAGAGTGTTATGGCAACTTGCGTTCGCGACCCAATGGGACAGATTCAAACTGAGAGTATTAGATTTAAACCACTAGTTGAAAGGTCAAAAATATTTAAAGTCCCGATTATACGAGGCATTCTTTCTTTTGTTATCAGCATGACAACAGGAATGAAAACGCTAATGAGGGCGGCTGAAGTCTATGGTGACGCATCAGATACGGCTCCATCAAAATTCGAAGTGTGGCTTGCGGAGAAGCTAAAATTGAACCTTATGTCTATTATTGGGGCAATCGGTGTTTTGCTCGGTATTGTATTAGCTGTAGGACTGTTCATTTTATTGCCAAATTGGATTACAGATGGAATTTATTCATTAGTGTCATTAGATAAAATAAGTGCCATCTCACAAAGTATAATTAAAAATTTAACAAGTGGAGTTATTAGGATAATTATATTTGTATTATACATTTTGTTGTGCACTATAATGAAAGACATAAAACGCTTGTTTTCTTATCACGGCGCAGAGCATAAGACAATAAGTTGCTACGAGCATGGATTACCATTAACAGTTGAAAATGCTGCGAAAATGAGCAGAATTCATGATAGATGCGGCACCACATTCATGATTTTAGTAATGGTGTTAGGAATCATATTCTTTTCATTTTTTGGCTGGCAAGAGTTATGGCTACGTATGCTTATAAGATTAGCAGGAATTCCACTTGTAGCAGGTATAAGTTATGAGGTTTTAATGTTTCTTGCAAAATTTGATAATCCATTCGTTCGGATCATTAAAGCGCCAGGATTGCTTCTCCAAAAAGTTACGACTAGAGAACCAGATAAAACGATGCTCGAAGTTGCAATTAAAGCATTTCAAACAGTTTTAGAAATGGAGGAGGATCTGACAATTGAGGAGTCAAGATTTGTAACAATCATTAATTCTAAAACTGCAATAGATGAATTAAGAAAGCTTTTAGGGGAAGTTTATCAAGATGAAGCAGAGGAAATTCTAATGTCCACAATTGGAATTTCAAAAAGATCAGAAATAAAAACATCAAGAATTACTAGTTTACAGTTTGATAAAGCACTAGCTGTATCTAAAGACAGAGTAAGGGGACTTCCTCTACAATACGCGTTAGGTGAAGTAATGTTCTATGGCTTTTTGTTTAAAGCAGATAACCGTGCACTTGTTGCTCGCCCTGAATCTGAATTATTAGTAGGTGAGGTTATAGATGCTTCTAAAAGGTATGAGAATCCAAAAGTAATTGAGTTATGTACAGGTTCAGGGATAGTAGCAGCAAGTGTTTCTAAAACCCTTAATCTGGAAGTAGTAGCTACAGATATTTCAGAGTGTGCCTTGGCTTTAGCTAAGGAAAATGCTGAAAAAATAGAGGCAAAAGTCAAATTTATACAAAGTGATATGTTTGAAAAGATAGATGACATCTATGATATCATGGTTATAAATCCTCCATACATACCGACCGCTGACATAGATACTTTAGATGAGAGCGTCAAATTCTATGAGCCACGCCTGGCATTAGACGGAGGCGCTGACGGATTAGATTATTATAGATTAATAGAAGCCGGATACAAAAAATGTTTAAGGGAAGGTGGGACTCTGATTTTAGAGGTTGGTGTAAACCAAAGTGATTTAGTTGCAAACATCTTTAATAACAAAACAATAAAAAGGGTCAAGGACTATAACTCCCCACAAATTGAACGCGTATTAGTCGTGACAGATGAGGAAATATAATTAAATGATAGCTAAAGAAAAATTAGAAGTGATGAGGTTGAGGTTTTTAAAATTGGCAGACCTTTTAGCTGATGCAAGCATTGTTCAAAAACAAGACGAATGGCAAAAGTATGTAAAAGAATATTCTGCCCTACAACCTATAATCGAGCTATATTTGGAATACTTAGACCTTGAAAAAAATCTAGAAGAATGTAGATTAATAAAAAGCACGGATCCAGAAATGGCAGAAATGGCAGAAATAGAATACTATGAAGTGCGTGATAAAAAGGATGAGAAAGAAAACGAATTAAAGTCGATGTTATTGCCACAAGACCCAATGGATGAGAAGAATGTTATTCTAGAAATTAGACCTGGGGCAGGTGGTGATGAGTCTGGGCTTTTTGCGGTGGAACTTTTGAAAATGTATAAGCGCTTTGCTGAACGGCTCAAATGGAAAGCTGAAGACATGGAAATCAACGAAACCGAATTAGGAGGCTTGAAAGAGGCGGTTATAATGATTTCAGGAAAAGGCGCATATTCTAAACTCAAATATGAGAGTGGGGCACATCGCGTTCAACGGGTGCCAACGACAGAATCACAGGGCAGAATTCATACGTCTACAGCCACTGTAGCGGTGTTGCCAGAAGCCGAAGATGTAGATGTTGAAATTAACGAGAAGGATCTCAAAATAGACACATACAGGAGCGGCGGCGCTGGAGGCCAACATGTAAATAAGACGGAGAGTGCTATAAGAATAACGCATTTGCCAACGGGGATAATTGTTGCTTGTCAAGACGAAAGATCCCAAATGAAGAACCGTGATAGGGCAATGAAGATACTCAAGTCACGTATTTATGAATTTCTGCAATCAGAAAAAGATAAACAATATGCAGAAAACAGACGGATGCAAGTAGGCACTGGTGATCGATCTGAGCGCATACGAACGTATAATTATCCACAGGGGCGAGTGACAGATCACAGAATAGGGATGACGTTATATTCACTAGATGAGTTTTTAGACGGTGACATGTTTGAAATAATTGAGGCGTTAGCGCTAGCAGATAAAAATAAGAAATTGCAAGCTTCTGACGAGTGATTTTAAAGTTGTAAAAAGCGCTATAATTTACAGTCTAAATAAGGGTTATTAAAATGAAAGAGAAACTGTTTTTCAACGAAAAAAGAAATATGATAGAGGTTCATAATTATACACATGAATTGCAGGATGTACAAAACCCTCAGCTTTTCAGAGATCTTTTTGAGTTTGGTGAAATACCTAAAATAGCATTTAATTTTACAAATGTGCCGATGTACAGTCCAGATGAAATATGGATAACAGACACTACATTTAGAGATGGGCAACAGTCACAATCGCCATTCACAGTAAAGCAGATCGTAGATTTATTTGCACTACTATCAAAACTTGGTGGACCTAACGGTAAAATTAAACAGAGTGAATTTTTTATTTATTCTCATAAGGATAAGACCGCAGTAAGAAAATGTAGGGAATTGGGATTAGAATTTCCAGAAGTTACAAGTTGGATTAGAGCTACGGAAAATGATTTTAAGCTTGTAAAGGAAATGGAATTAAAAGAGACTGGCATCCTGGTTAGTTGTTCAGATTACCATATATTTAAAAAAATGAACATGACAAGACGTGGAGCTATGGATAAATACCTAGCTATAGTCAAAACCGCATTGAATGAAGGTATTAGGCCTAGATGTCATTTTGAGGATATTACGAGAGCGGATTTTTATGGCTTTGTCGTCCCCTTTGCTGCAGCGCTTAAGGATTTGTCTGATGAGAGTGGAATACCAATCAAAATTCGCGCGTGTGACACCTTAGGCTATGGTGTTTCGTTCCCAGGTGCTGCGATGCCTAGGAGTGTCCCAGGGATAATATACGGCTTGCATCATTATGCAGAATTTCCAAGTGAGTTGTTAGAATGGCATGGTCATAACGATTTTTATAAAGTGGTTAATAATGCAACTACTGCATGGTTATATGGTGCATCGGCTGTTAATTGTTCATTATTAGGAATTGGAGAGCGAACAGGAAATTGTCCCTTAGAAGCTATGGCTATAGAATATGTTTCAATACGTGGTAGTGCGGATGGCATGAATTTGGCCGCAATAACTGAAATAGCAGACTATTTTGAGAAAGAGATAGGCTACCAACTTCCACCTAGAACACCTTTTGTTGGCAGGAATTTTAATTTAACAAGGGCAGGCATACATGCAGATGGCATGTTAAAAGATCAAGAGATATATAATATTTTTGACACAGCGCGAATATTAAATCGTCCACCCACAGTCGCTGTAGACAGTCATAGCGGTGTAGCAGGGATTGCATATTGGATCAACGGTTATTTTAAACTAGAGGGATCACAGAAAATAGATAAAAGAAATTCAATAGTAGAAAAACTTAAAAACTGTGTGGATCAAGAATATGAGGCAGGGCGCAATACCTCTATGAGTGACGATGAACTTGCAACGCTATTAAGAAAGATAGATGCTAAAGAATTTAAAATATTAAGCAAAAATCTAAAAGATTAGATAATTGTTTTAAGAATTAGAGATGCAAAATAATCAAAAGAGTAAAAATAAGTATTAAAAAAAATTTGCTATAAACAATTTCTTATGATAAAATTATTTAATTAGAAATTGTTGGAGAATGATTTATGAATTGGCAAATGATTATTGTGCTAGGTGGCTTGTTTGTTTGTATGATTCTGTTTACGGTTATACCAAATAGCCGCAGGAGAAAAAAACAAAATCAAATGATGCAAAGCATAACAACAGGCGACAAAGTACTGACGATTGGTGGCTTTATAGGGACTGTTGTCGAGTACAATTCTGATACTATGAGATATGTTGTAAACATAGCACGCGAAGGTGACGATGAACCTCCAGTTAACGTTGTACTAATTAGGGATGCAATCAGAAATAAAATTTAAAAAAAACTTTGTATTTGCATAATGAATTGAAAATTACTGCAAAATGTACAAACTTAATTACATAAGAGAGTTCGGGGGGACAAAACAAAAACTATGATTTTATTGTTTTGTAATACACATAAATATTAGCAAATTACAAGTCAATCAAACAAATCAAAACACACGAAACGCCCCTTGGGGGCGTTTTGGCTATACATAATAGAATATGTAGTTTAAAACACTAGGAAAAGAGTAATAATTAGATTTATATATTTTCCACAAAATTCGACGATTGTCGTTATTATCATACAAAAACAAACTTTATGTCATAAAATAAGTTTGCAAAAACCACTTGAAACATTCAGTAATTATTGCTATAATGCATTCATGTATTAATTGTGTTGAAGTAAATATTTAAATCTTTAACAGAGAGTACTATTAATGCTGAGCTTATGATAAGGATCTTTGTTTTTACTCAAATCATGAGTGAATTTACAAGACGGTTATAATATTACTTAATGTAATATAGATATAAGGAGAAAGTTATGGGCAATTATCAGATATTGATTTTAGGTTCACCAGGGCTGTTAGAGCGATTTCATAAGGCTGGCAACAAACTGGAAATCATTAAGACTCTGACTATTGAAGAAGCTGAACGCCATGTTGTACGTTGTGTTCCCTCTGCTATTATAACAGAACTCATTATCCCCACGGCTGAGAGGTATGAGTTTATATCCAGCTTAAATGCCCTCCCTGAAAAGCCATTACAAGTGGTAGTTGGTTCGTTAGCTGATGACAACTATTATGAACGAGCAAAACGCATGGGTGCTAAATTTAGTTACAGAGAACCTTTCGAAGCTGATATGATTTTTGATGACATACAAAATGCGCTCATGGATTTAGAATTAACAGAGACAATTGATGTTAAAAACACGTCTGAACGGGCATTGGATGAAAGATTAGCACACATTCTAATATCTGCCGGGATTCCACCGCATATAAGAGGTTACCAGTTTTTGAGAGAAGCCGTCAAGTTGTCAACACGATCACCATCTATGATAAACAATATAACAAAGCGACTATATCCAGCAGTAGCTTTAAAATTCAACACAACTCCTAGCAAAGTAGAGCGCGCGATAAGACATGCAATTGAGGTAGCTTGGGAGCGTGGGAAAATAGAAAACATTAACGCATTGTATGGGATTAAGATTTTTGCGAAAGGTGAGAAACCCACAAACGGTGAATTAATAGCGCTCGTTAGTGATAAATTAATCATAGAATGTGTATAGCTACATAAAACCTGTAAACATAGCTTTTCTTAATAGTGTGATTGATATGATATCATACAAGATTAAACATAACAAGATTTATGATCCTAGATTTAAATTAATCACTTGTCTATTTTAAGAATTGCAGATTTTAGATATAGACTTTCATCTAGAGCGATGAGCGGAGCATGATCTGGGGCTTGCGTGCCGTAATCTATTAAGCGAGCAGTAACACCTGCGTGCACAGCGCTTTCCTTTAGCATATTAATAAACAGTGTTGGTGTCATATGTTGAGAGCAACTATAAGTTAATAAAATTCCACCATGGGTTAATAATTTCATTGCTAAAATATTTATATCCTTATATCCTGCATAGCCCTCTTTGATTTTGTCCTTGCTCTTTATAAAGCCTGGTGGATCCAATATTATTACATCATATTTGACGCCTTCTCTTTTACTTTTTCTTAAAAAATCAAACACGTCAGCTTCAATGCACGTAATATTAGAAATAGAATTGATTAGTGCATTATGTTTAAGTGATGACAACGCTTTATCATCTATGTCGACAGCTGTGATTTCATTTGCTCCACTCGCTGCTGCACATAAAGAAAAGCCACCTTGGTTGCAAAATGCATCGAGTATTGTCTTCCCCTTTGCAAAGCGCATGAGCTTTTCACGATTTATTTTTTGATCGAGGAAAAATCCAGTTTTTTGCCCATCTAATAAATTTATTTTAAATTTAATATTATTTTCAGAGATTATTAGATTTTCATTTAACGCTCCCCAGAGGACGCCTTTGATTTCTTTTAATCCTTCTTTTAATCGAATGCTAGAATCACTACGTTCAACGATGCAAGCAGGGGAAAAAACTTCTTTTAGAATATCAACAATCATGGACTTTCTTTTATCCATGCAAAGAGATAATAATTGAATTACGAGATGATCAGAAAATTTGTCTATAATCAGTCCTGGCAGATAATCACTCTCGCTAAAAACGACTCTATAACAGTCCTTAAATCCTAAATCAATTCTAAATTGATTGGCCTGTCTGATTCGATTTTCAAAAAACTTTTGGTCGATTTGAATGTCATTATAAGAAATCATTCTAACAATAATTTTAGACAAATGGTTTATAAAACCAAGGCCTATAAATCTACGATCAAAACTCTCAACGCGGCACACTGACCCTGGTACATCTTTACCTTCGATTTTAGAAACCTCATTAGCATATACCCATGGGTGCCCAGCTAATATGCGCTTGTCCTCTGATCTTTTAAGAATAACTGTATACATATGTTAAATAAATCCTCCAAATTTAAGCTGAAATACACGAGCGAACAAGACAAACATTCACTGCTTGTTTATAGTTCGCATCATGAGATCAATATCGTTACTTTTGAAAAATAGTGTAAGTCCATCGGTTATTTTTGCAAAGGATTCAACATAAAGAGGATAATCACTTTCATCAATCTTAGATAATACGAGTTCTTTGAAATCTTCTATTTTCCTGTCAAGGCCTATGCGTATTCTAAAGAATCCATTATCACAATTACTGATTATGCTTTTAAGCCCATTGTGCCCGCCATCACCGCCACCAAACCGTGCTCTGGTATTAAATTTAGTCAAATTGAAATCATCACTAATAACTATAACATCTGCTAGATTTGAATGATATTTTGAGAGCAATTCCTTCACAGCTTTACCACTCTCATTTACATATGTTAGTGGCTTAGCTAACACGACATGCTCATTGTGATATATACAAGAGGCAGTAATCGAATTGCATTCATGTTTAGAGAATTTAATTTTAAGAGTGTCCGCGATGTATGATACAGCTAAAAACCCGAGATTATGATAAGTGTGGGCGTATTTATCGCCGGGGTTTCCCAATCCAACTACAATAAACATTTGTGAGCCTCTCTTTTTTCTTTAAAGAAATCAGTTAATAGCTTCTGACATTCAATTTCCATAATTCCTCCTTCTATTTCAAATTGATGATTAAAGCGAACATCCTTTGATACATTTAAAAGGCTACCGCAACAGCCATATTTGGAGTCCCAAGCACCGAAAAATAATCTTCTTATGCGAGCTGCAATTAATGCGCCAGTGCACATTAAACAAGGCTCAAGTGTTACATAGACATCTGCGCCAGATAAATTCCAAGTCTTGAGCAAACGAGTCGCCTTTTTGATGACATCAATTTCTGCATGGAGTGTAGGATCTTGATATTTTTCTTTTTTGTTATATCCACGTGCAATAACTATGTCGTTCATAACAATAATTGCACCTACGGGCACCTCATCATTTTTCATAGCTTTTTTTGCTGAGGATAGTGCCATAGTCATATAATAATCTTTATACATAAACGACCTACTTATGATAAGGTGAACCGCTGTTCACAGAGAGAGCCCGATAGATTTGTTCAATTAACATTATTCTAGCTAGTCTATGTGGGAATGTTAACCTTCCAAAGGAGATAGTTTTATTAACACGAGCTTTTATGTCAGGGTGACATCCTCTAGGACCCCCGACTAAAAATGTCAAATCTGATGTGCCATGAGTTGGCAAGCTTAAGAAAATTTTAGCAAACTCTTCATCATTTATGATATCGCCATCTTTGTCTGTTAGTATAGAAAAACCTGTTAATTTATCTAAAATCAATTGTGATTCTTTAAAGAGTTGTGTTGCTATTCCGTTAGTATCATTACACTCTGGTATTTCTACAAGTGTGAGTTTTGCATATCTTGATATACGTTTTGCATACTCTGCATACGCATCGACCCAGTATTTTTCTTTTAGTTTTCCGACGGCTAATATATTTATTCTAATCAACGCATCACGCCCCAAATAAATGTAAAAATCGTTGATATAAAGGTTATTACTATAGCTATAATAATTGGCATATATCTAATCACTTTTTTAAAAGAAGGACGTGATACATTATCTTGTACTACATTATCAAATTGTACTACATTATCAACGTTAGACTTAAAGTCAGCATGTGTATTATATATTAAGTCAAAATCATCTAAACCCTCTTTTGGGGGTTCGATCGCAAAAATATCACTGAATGTATCATTAATAGGCTTATTTTGAGTATGTTGAATTTCTGCACTCTTACGCATCTCCCTTATGGCATAGTATATGCCATAAGTAGCAATGGCTACTGTTATTAGAGTTATAAACGAGTATGATATAATAAGAACAAACAAGTTGTTTAAAAAATTATAATAAGCAGGATTTGTTTGTTCACTATAGCCACTCATTATAATCATGAAGTTATTCATAAAATGAATAATCATAGCTGGAATAATACTTCGTGTTTTTATTGCAACTTGAGCTAAAATAACACCTATCACGAATGCAGAAATAAATTGTGCTGAGTTTTGATGAACAAGCCCAAACAACAGCCCTATTAGTAGCGATTTAGCTAAGTTGCTTTTTGATTTAGACAATGCACCTAACAGTAAACCCCTATTAGTAATTTCTTCAAAAACAGATGGCAAAATTGCGCTAGTTATAATTTCAAGGATTAATACTTCTAATGAACTATAAATAGTACCAGGGGCAGATTGATAGGTATAACCCAATAGTCTAAAAACATATTGTGTATAAGTTGAAATTATAATGTTTAAAACATAAGCACATAATCCAATTAAAACGGCATAGAGTACTATAGAAAAGTTGATTTTTGTTTTAATCCCCATATCTATTAAAAAATCAGTCCCCGACTTTTTAAATAAGAGTTTATATAAAATAAACGGTATGATTCCTAGACATATGATCTGAAAACTGAATGAAAACAACCAATCTGACATATTTGTAGATAGTTGTAATATAGAGAAAATCATTCGCACAATAGGTAATAAAATAACGGTAATTAAAAAGATTAATCCATATTTGAACGCTTTACTCATTATTAAATTCTCCTTAGTAAAAACCAGCCTGGTAAATAGTTTAATATATCAGGAAACAAGCGAAAACTTCATTTTTTAGAGAAATTCCCAAAGGCTGACAGATTTTATGTTGCATTTAGAAATCCCATTCACTACCTGTCACTTCTCTGTCACAGTACACTTTTGCCAGGAGTTTAACACTTAAAGTTTATGAAAGCTTGCTGAGTTTCACCATATTGGTGATTTTGGAGATGGCTAACTTCATAGCTTTCCCTTTTTTAGCGAGCTAACGCGACGACCAAAAAATATGATAATAATAAAATACTAATAAAAATGATATTGGTTTTATGCCAAAATATTTAAGCTACTTTGTGTGATAAAGAAAGTAGTTAACAAACTTTATTGGAACTTATAAACATTTATATGCCATGCAAAATACAAATCCATCTTCCATTTTTGACTTGATTATTATAGCTTTTTAAATTTATTTTGTCAAGATTTACATGCGCTTTTAATGATATTTCGAATTTATCCATGTGTTTTAACACGGGTTAAAGAAGCTTCTTGAACCAAAACGAGGTCATTAATTTATGTTTTAAGACTTGATAAATGCGGAAATTAATACTATTTAGCTGTATATACAGCTGTTATAATAGGATCTAGAGTGCTTAAAAAATACGTGAGAAAACAGGGCCTTTAGACAAATTTGATGATGGTAAACCGAACCATATAGAACGTTTTTTAACTTGAGTTATTTAAAATGAGAATTGCATTATTCCTGTAGTGCAGGATTTAGCTAAACATCAAGCAAATATATTATTTTAAAAACTAAATACGACATACGTTGTGATACAATATGCATTTTAAATATCATTAATGCTCTTAAGCCTTTATTTCAAAATTATTAGAAGCATAAGAGCATTAATAGTTTACGAGCTCAAAAATGTATTTAAAAGGAGTAAACCTAAAAAAAATACAATTGCTATTGAGATTGAATGTTTCGTTAAAAAATTCAAAACGTCATTTTGTTTTAATTGATCTGTGTGTGGAACTTTGTCAACAACGGCTGAGTTTTTTTCGCTGTTTAGAGTTGGTTTTTTAAAAAAGTTACGAATCATGCGTTTATCATAGTCGGCCCCACCGAGTTTGACTAATAGAAATATAGCCGGATATAAAACTGCAATTCCAATGGCGCAAATAATTAACAATGATATAACATTAGCGGATGATGCCACGTCTAATTTCGATACTTCTGGCAGGTAAGCTGCTACTAGCACTACTGTTAGATTGTTTGCAAAGTGAATAATATTAGCAAATAGAAGATTCGCTGTAGTTTCTACCACATAACAGAGTATCATTGACAAAGCAAATTGATGAACTAATTGCGCTAAGTTTCCATGGAAAAGAGCAAATATTATTGATGTTAAAATTGCCGCCTTTAAGTTCCCACGTTTTTTCAAAGCCCCAAACAAAAAACCTCTAAAAATAAATTCCTCGAAAATAGCAGGCAACAGACATGCAAAAATGATCTGGAACATTAAGGAATTTGGCAAGCTTATTTTTGGCATTAAATCCCATGATTCTAATAACCAGCCGAATGAATAACTGAAAATCAGATCCTGTGCTAAAAGCGCCACCGCAATAACTAATGACATAACGTATGGAGAAAAGTCGGTTGTTTTTTTATATGGCAATGACAAAAAAGCGGCATCTGTTTTCTTTCTGAAATAAATGATAATTGCTAGAAAAAACGCCAATTGTGAGAATATATAATTGAATATGGTTATCTGGGATTTTTTAAGCTCAAAAGAACTCAACACAGTTTGAAGTATTAGTACGATTGGGAACCATAATGCTAACATTAGCACTGCATCAGTTTCCGTTACCTTATATTCTGGAGTTTTAGTCTTTTTATTATTGTTAGACATATTCAGCAGTAAACCTCGGGTTAAAATAATGGTATTTTAGCCAAATATTTGATGTCAGGCCTATCTGCCGCATTCCCTTCTGCTAACACAAATAACTTTTCTACAACGATCCCACCAGCACGAGACGTGAGTTCTTCAAGGGCTGCTAGACTATCCCCAGTTGAAATTACATCATCTATGATTGCCACATTTTTGCCAGCTAATAGCGATGCATCTTCAGCTGATAAGAATAGAGTTTGTTGCTTTTCAGTAGTCATTGATTTAACTGTAACAAAGATACCATCTCTCATATATTGTTTTGCCGCTTTTCTGGCGACAGCATAAAACTCATGTCCTAGATTTCTTGCTACACAATGCCCTAATTGTAGACCCTTGCTTTCAGCGGTTAAAATTACATCACAACATTTTGCTAATTCAGCAAGCTTTAAAGCGCAATGTTCTGTTAAGTTTGGCTTTCCATGAAGATTAAGGAATGCTACAGTCACACCATCAGTTACTTCAACAAATGGAAGCTGTGTATCGAGACCTGCTATATTGACTGAATAAAATCCTTTTTCCATAAGACTCCTTTTTCAGATGGTACATTCTCTAAAAAATAATATTTTAGCATGTAAATTCAAGTTTTATATTATTCTAATGATTTATTAATGAATGCAATCAGAATATATGATAATAAACCAAAACCCATTTACAACTATATATGTATCACGCAGTGAATAAATACTATATATAAATAATCAAAGCTAAATTTCGTAATCAATAGCGACACTTGCTGATCTAACACTATGCATAAATGGTTTAACTACGGAGCAATGATATTGATCTAGTTGATAAAGATTTAGCTCTGAAATGTCATTCACAATTACTGTCAAGGCAACATCATAAGATCTTTCTGATTTTAGAAAATCGATCCCTGTTTCTAATTCAATTATTTGCGGCACGCGACCTACCATCGATCTTAAGACATCGACTGTTTTTTCTGTGTCTAAATCAGGATTTTTCAATTTGTATAGAACTATGTGTTTTATCATTAATTTAAAGGAATTCCTAGCTTTTTAATGTAATGATTGGTGATAATAACTGCACAACATGTGGCCAAAAACATGGCCGCGAGAGTTATAATAATCATTAATATGAGAGTTGAGGTTTGACCTGAAGAATATTGCATGGCACGCGAAATATAAACCACATCTCTAAAATAATAATTAGAAAAGAAATCTTCTATAGTTGAATTAATGAGATTTACGTGATTAACTATGCTAGTATGCAACACATTTAATTTTTGGGTGGTAGCACCATGAGAATCCGAGGAAGCTAATTCTTTATTAGCAGTAAACGTAGCGAGTTGGTAGTCCAGAAAACTGATACTCAATTTTAATGACGTCTGTTCATTTATGGCCTCCGTTAATAATGTAGCCACATGATTGATCGCAGTTGATTGATTTGTTCCTGTTCCAAGATCTAGTTTAGAGTCACCTAAAACCAAAAGATTATCAATATTTAAAGATTCAAGGAGTGCCCTCAGCTCAGCTATTTTGCCGCCATTTTCTAGAGTATCGCTTAGGGCGTTATATTTGATTTTATACTCATCAATTTGTAGAGCATATCTGCCTAGTAAAAGATCGATATCCTTACTGACGCAATTTGCCAAAATATTATTCAAATTTTTTTCTATAGATTCAGAGATGTTATCTAATGACACAACGAGGTCATCAAAACTCATTTTTGTTTTTGTGGACTTAAATGTTGTTGGTGCTATAAGCTTTAGTGCCTTTATTTGATTATGAATCGTATCTATAACCTGTGTGTAACTATTGACTATGTCTACATAATCAATATCCTCATCAGTTAACTCTTGTGTAGAAAGAGCTTTCTCGCTTGAGACATATTGTATATCAGAATACAAGCGAACGAAGTAGGAGAAATATTCATTAACTATATTGTTTAAAAGCGAGCTCGCGTTATTGATTGATAATCCAAGCTTTTTAAGATTAGTTAGTGTGATTTTATAAGCAGGATAATCGGATGTTGTGTCTCCTGTCGATTTGATGATCTGTTCTATTTCAACAGATTCAATTAATGTTTGTAACTTGTCAGAATCCATTCTATCTTTAACATCTAAATTAGCATTTAAGGCATTAACAGCATTTGTTATCACTGTCACTGATTTTAATTGTGATAAATCTAGAGTATTAGCTCCATAAGGATCAAGCCCTTGTTGGCTCTGAGAATATCCAAATGTTATTTCTGTTGTGACATATTGTTTATTGGAAGTGGTAGAGAATAATATAATTGCTGTGACTAAACACATAAGAATAGCTACTGTTACGCAGAACAGCAGAATTCTAGGCGCCGATTTTGCTAATAACTTTTTAAGCCTTCCATATGTTAAATCGCCATTATCCGAAGTAAGAGTTGGCTCTGGATCGTTATTTACAGTGAAGTCGTCAAGATTCATCAGTTTTCTCCTCACAAAAAAACATAAATATAATTGTTACAATTATATATTAAATTTCTAGTTTATGCAAGAAATGATACTATATTTTTGACAGGGGCTACAAAGTAAATTATATTCTTTTGTCTATAATAATACTACTTAGACTAAATGTTCCTATATGTGTTTGGCACTATTTCAAAAATAATTCGTTCTATTTCTTCCGCGCTTAAATTATAAGTAATTATTGCCCTTTGTAGTTTATCTAGTGTGGTTTTTAGTAATTCTAAATTGACAGATTCAAGCTTACAGATAAATATTCCACTATGTGTAGTATGGTCAACGTCTTCATTATTGAATCGCAATTCCTCAAAAAGTTTTTCGCCAGGCCTTAGTCCCGTTATTAATATTTTTATGTCCTTTCCTGGCACCATTCCACTGAGTCTTATTAAATCGGTTGCGAGGTCATATACGAATACAGGGTCTCCCATGTCCAAGACAAAAACTTCACCACCGTTAGCTAGAGCTCCAGCTTGAAGCACCAGTTTTACGGCCTCTGGAATTGTCATGAAATACCTCTTCATATTCCTGTGTGTGACGGTTACAGGTCCCCCAGCATTGATCTGTTTTATAAAGGTTGGTATAACACTCCCACTAGATCCTAACACATTACCAAATCTTACTGCAGAGAAGATTGTATTACATGTATCAGTTGTTTTGCTTTGAACGATTAATTCTGCTAGTCTCTTGCTTGCGCCCATAATATTTGCTGGATTTACAGCTTTATCAGTTGACACAAGTATAAACTTGCTGACACCACTCTCAATGCATTGCTCTATAACATTATTTGTGCCGAACACATTATTTTTAATTGCCTCATCCACATTGGATTCCATTAAAGGTACATGTTTATAAGCTGCCGCATGAAACACGACATCAGGCCTAAATCGCTCCATAGTAGCTCTAAGTTTCTCACGATCTTTAATTGTCCCAATTATTAGGGAATAAGAAGATGTATCATATTTTCGTATAAATTCTTCATTTAGTTCAAATATACCATTCTCGAAGTGGTCATACACAATCAAATTTTTGCAACCGTATTCTAGGGCTTGCCTACATAATTCACTACCAATGGATCCAGCCCCACCTGTTACCATTATGATTTTATTTTTCACTAAAGAATTTATCAATGACACGTCTAATTTATGTTCAGGGCGATGCAGTAGGTCTTCAATATTAATATTTTTTAATGATATAGCATCAGTATTGAAAGTGTCTGTAGCGTCACTCATTTTTGAAACAACTTTAATAGTCGCATAAGCATTCATGCAAGCTATATATATATTGCGAAGTTGTTCACGATTAATATTGTTTATTGCTATTGCTATTGTAGAAGCATGATATTTATGCATAGTGTCACTTATGCTCTCTTTACCACCTACAACTCTTAATCCCGCAATAGTTTGTTTAACCTTTTTAGGATCATCATCTAAAAATGCAACAGGATTATAACCCTCATCAGAGTTGTGAATTAGACGCTTAGCTAAAGTGGATCCTGTAAAACCTGCTCCATAAATGATAAGGTTAGTTAAAGGATGTGGGTTCGTGTCAGAAATTTTTCTGTAGAGTGTGGTAAAAATGGATCGATAAAAACGGAGCAAAACAGAAAAGGACAATGCAAAAAAAGAATATAATATTATCAAAGCGATTGAAACAGAAAAGAAGTCAAAAATGGAATTTATTAGCAACAAAAAAATCCCAGTTAAAAAATGCGCTAGTATAACATTTAACACCTCAGAAGTGCCAGCATAACGCCATATTACTCTGTAATTTTTGGTGATGAAAAGAAAGGTTATAGTCGTAATGATTGCAATCCAACCTAATATATATCTAGGACCTAATTCAAAATTTATGACACTGTGCTCAATGAATAATGCCAATATATAAGCTATAGCAAATGCTAAGATGTCCTTTAATACTGTAATTAATGTATAATATCGTATGTTTGCTTTATCGTAGTTTTTATTATGCAAAGTTATTTCCTAATGTTTTTGTAATTAATCGTTGAAAGTTGTCTAATCGAATTTGTGATTGCCGCAACATTTATTTCTGCTGCTTTGTCTATAAAAGCATCAAAAGAGATAGAAGCAGATTCATCAGCATTATCAGAAATGATTTTGATAGCGATAAAAGGAATCTTTTCTAGAGCAGCAATTTGACCAATTGCCCCGCATTCCATGTCACAAGCAATTGCAGAAAAAGTTTTTGATATGAATTCACGTTTAGCATTAGATGATACGAATTGATCTCCAGATGAAACATTCCCAATTATCGCGTTTGGTAATACAGTTTTTAATATTTTTAGGGCTTCCTCACATGTTGGGATTGAAATTAAATTGATATCAGGCATTAAACCATATCGTTCACCTAGTGGAGTACAATCGAAATCGTGTTGTGACACAGATGATGCAATCACCACGTCTAAGACTTTACAGTCATATAAGCCACCAGCCACCCCAGTTGAAATCAAAAGAGACGGTTCAAAATGATCTATTAGTCTACTAGCTGCAGAGGCCGCTAATACTTTACCTACGCCAGTTATAACAATTACTGCATCAACGCCGACAATTTTACCTTGATAGAATACAAGCCTGCCAATTTTAGATTCTCGACGATCAGTCATCATTTCAATCAATGTAGAGGCCTCTTTCCTTAAGGCAATTAGAAAGCCAATTTTATCAGATGGAATCAAAGCACTCCTTATCTATGCACAAAAAAAAAGAGTTTCCTTTATAATTTTATGCCATTTAGATACATAAGATGTAAAAACACCTCTTATACCTATATTGTATTTAATTCTTGCTGTTTTATAAGCAAGTTATTATAAAATATTTATAATCAATAGTCAAGAAAATGATAAGAAATTAGCTAAGCCTGATTCAAAAGCATTGGTTTTTGTAAAAATTGCTTTGTAATATCACAAAAAGAGACGTCAATATATAGTTTAGTGAAATTTCTTGACGCCGTTTATCTTTTATTTTTCAGTTAATAAAACTAGCATATATCGATTTTATGTATTATAAATTGCGCAAATTCAGCCATATTTCCTGTACATACATTTGACTGTGTTTAGATTAAACGAGTTACAATCTGTTACAAATATAATAGAAACAGACCTTTAAAGTCTCTTTAGTTTGAGTGGGTTCACATCAAAGATAAATCTCATAAAATAACTTAATTTAAGTCGAACACATTCATTGGAGTCTGTGTTAATGACGTTTCTCAACAATTTTGTGTATAGGCAGTTCATTTTGTCTGAAATTTGTATAACTGTTAGATTGCAATCCTATATTGACATAGGTTAAATCATTATCAGAAAAGACGCTCATTGATAGAATTTAATCGCGTTGTTTTGCTATTAATATATGACACAGAAAGCCAAACTCCGACGAACACGAAACTTATGAGAAATCCAAACAAGCTAGTAATACTAGGTAAAATTCCAAAGTCAACATATTTTCCTACTAATGCACTCATAGAAGGTAGCAAGCTATTGATAATGAACATTAGAATATAGCCAATAAATGAAGCAGTAATTGAAATAGATACGCTCTCTCCTAAAGAAAACATAAAAGAATCTTTTTGTGACATGCCAGCTAATTTATATGATAAAATCTCTTGTTTTCTGTCGGATATTGCTACAATTGACACATTGATAATTCCCAATATGCTAATCAAATATATGGCAATTTGTAGCAGTAGCAACAAACCACTGACGCCTTTAGAGGTGTCTGCCGCTCCCGCATATGCCCATTCATCATACCTGAGAGAATAAATTTGTCCAACTTTAGTATTATCAGATGCAGCATTTTCAGCTTCATCGCGTACCGTTAAAAACAAAAGAAGTTCATCCTCATATGATAAATTTTGATTTATTGTTACTAAAAACATAGTGGAATCATGCATCATTGAAAAATCCGATATTTTAACATACATAACTCTATCATAGCTAGTCCTCGAATAATCAACACCAATTATAATAAAAGTAAAATCATAATTTAAGAAGTCCTCACTAGATGGAAAAAACTTAATAGAGTCACCCACATCCCATCCATTTTTAATCATTAATTCGGAATTTACGATTACGGGGTGATCAGTATTATCCCATTGTTCTTTCATTTCAATTGTCAATCCTTCGCTAACCATGTAGACGGATTCGAAGTCTCTTGCCCCATATGTGTTAATACGGGCATCAAGATCATCCTTTTGATAGCCTGATGGATATAAAACTCCAAAATTTAAATAACCAACGAAGTCAATGTCTGTAATACTTGCTATTGAATCTCTGATTCTATCGTAGCCAGCAACATCTCTTTGTTGCAAAGTTATTATTACATAGTCAGACAAAAACCTACTGTTGTAAGGAACTACAGCTAATTTAACAACGTTTATTACAGATGTTACAACAAAGGTAAATGCTATAATAGTAGACAAAAGAACTGTTATAGATCTTAAGGCTTTGTTTTTGAACATAGATAATATACTAACAGCAAAACCACCAGAATTATTTATTCTACGAAAAGCATAGCAGATGAATTTAGTGATAGGTGTGACGGACAAATAAATAAATAATGCAGATGCGAGTACTAGAAATACACTAACTATTATAACGCCAATCCCTGTTACAAATTTAAGTATTATTGCCAATGAAATAACTAAGATTGTGGAAATTATAAATGCATAAATATTAGTGGGCTTTATGCTTCGTTGTGATCCAGCAACAAGCTCACGAATTGATTTTTTAGCGGTAGTTATGATTGGTGACAAACAAGCCAAAATAGATACAACAATAGATAAAAGAGCACTCAATAAAAACTTCCAAAACGAGTACGTTATAATTGTTGTTTGTGTTGATAACAATGCTCGTGTCGCAATTTCCATTACAAGTCTGCCTATTGTAAGACCAATTAAAACACCTATTAGCGCATATATTATTACTTCGATTAACATAATCATAGCAACTTGTGATGGAACAGCTCCTGATGCTTTAAATATGACCATTTCGGACATGCGTTTTCTTGCAATTACTAAATAAGAAGATAATTGGATTAGCATCATAACAGCTATTATAAATACAAGCCCAGCTACAAACAGCAAAGTATTGTTCATTGCGATGCTTTTAGCATAGGTTGAGCGATCACCTTCTTCTATTGTTAAAGCAGGGAATGCATCTTCAAAAATCGACTCGTATTTAGAATATAGTGTTTGATCAGAAAATTCAAAATATGCGGCATTAATTGAGCCAGTGACACCGACCGCAGAAAAATCTAACAATACATTTATGCCTTCACTAACTGAAAATATACCTGTGTTTTTAGCGATATAAAGAACGACCAATTTAGCATACATATCGTACGTAGGTAGATAGATCTCAATCGCATCCCCAGCTAGGATATTGGCTTTTGCCGCAAATGATTCCCCTAACACGACAGGATAATATTCAAGGGTTGGCGTATCGGAAATTATTGATGTTGAGCCCTCCCATTTATCAACATACTCAAGGTCATGATTATTTAAATACGCGGGAAGGTCCACAGCCTCAACTAGAATAATTTTTGATTCATTTTCAGTTTTAAGCACAGAATCAAATCTTAAAAAATATTCGATAGTGACATTATCATCTGTATCGATGAGTTTTTCTATATGTGTTTTACTAAAGGTCTCACCATTTATGCCAGATGTTAGTAGCATGTCGGCGCCTTGGGCAGGCCTTGAATATTCAGCAATGTTTATGTTATAAAAGATATCTGACATCGAGAAAGAGATAAAAAGCATAACGGAGATAATTACAATGGTAAATATAATCATTAATGCTTGCCCTTTGCTCTTAAGAATACTTCTAAGTGTGTGCTTAAGCAGTATGTTCATCGTCACTTTTATCCTTTGGAATTGTCTCAGTTATCTTTCCATCGATAATATTGATGATACGATTTGCAAAATTTGCATTCTTTTCACTATGTGTCACCTGTATAATGGTGGTATTAAGGTCTTTATTAATTCTTAATAATAGTTGCATTATTTCGCTACCTGTTTTGCTGTCCAAATTCCCAGTAGGCTCGTCCATTAAAATGATTTTGGGTTCAAATATAAGACCACGAGCAATTGCGACTCGCTGTTGTTCCCCCCCTGATAATTTGTCTGGTAGTTTGTTCAAGTGTGCAGTAATCCCTAAATATTCGCAAAGAGTAGTTAGTTTTTCAGTAAACAATTTTTGGGATTTTTTAGCAAGTATAATTGGCAATAATATATTTTCACGCACTGTCAAATAAGGAGCCAAATTAAAAAATTGAAAGACGAAACCTACAACAGATCTACGAAGGATAGCAAGTTCAGGTTCCTTCATTTTCACTATGTCAATGCCATCGATAAATACTTCCCCAGAGGTGGGCTTATCAATTCCTCCGAGTATTGTTAACAGAGTAGATTTTCCAGAGCCAGATGCTCCAGTTATAGATACAAAATCACCATCATTTACTGTAAGTGAGATATTATCTAAAATAGTGGACGCGCCAAATTTTTTAATTAAACTTACGGCACTTAATAAAGACATTTGCCTCTCCTATTGGAATTGATTAATTAATTTAACAAACAGTCCAAAACAAAGGATAGTGAAAGCAGATTCAATTCCTTTACTGGACCGCGTTAATAAATATTGGAATTGTGATATATCACTTTTAAGACTAGCTAAGGTACTAGAATCACAGTTTAATATATCGCTTACACTAGAGATGTTTGAATAGTTGCCAACAGCAATTGAAATAGATAGGGAGTAAAGGTTTACAAGAAGATTTGCCTCACTAACTTTATTTTCTTCAAAAGAGGACTGATTAAATTCAAAATCATCAGATTCCAATATGTCAATGTAAGCTAAAATCTCAGAATACATATTGGCCACTTGTAAAACTGATAATTCAGATTCTGCGAGGGTTTTTTCAATACTCGCATTTAATGTTCTAATCATTATGAGTGATGAATATAAAAAATTGGCTTCTTGATTGTCATTAATATAGTCGATTGTTGTGTCAAAAAAGGAATTAGGGATAGTTATAAACAGGTCTGCTATAATTTTGAGAATCAAATCGAATGAACCTAGTAACGCTACGGAGAGGCCATTTATGGCATGGGTCTCAGCGTCAGTTAATCCAAAATCATTATCATTGGAGGCACTTAAAAGTTCAGAACCGATGCCTAGCAATAATTCGAGTTTTTCAGCCCCAAAAGCATCTAAGAAAAGCCTTAATCGCGCACCCTGCTCGAAAAGAGTTTCTCTCAATACTCGCCCGTCAGCATATGTTAAGCTTGTAGCATTTGAGATTTCACGCATAGTCATATAGATATTGGCTATATCAGAAATCAGATAAGAAAAATAATCTCGCCCAATTTCCATTAATAGAGATTTTTCGACAGAGTCATCGTTAAAAGATAAATAAGATAATTCAAAAACAAATTTGCCAAACTCAAAAGCGGTGATGCCTGTTTCATAAATTAATTCTTCAGCGAGTTGAGGAATTCCGATGTTGTATAGAATAATAGTAAAAAGGTCTAAAGTAGCGTCTGTTTCAAAAACTGCATTACCATCGTCGTCTAGAACAGGTTCATTGTTATCATCTAAAACAGGCCTTGCAATTTGATCAATGAGGGTGTTTAAAAATTCCTGAGGGGAACGCTCTTTTCTGAGATATCGGGAAATGGCATTAACCTTATCAGTGCTTATTTGCGCAACTTTGAACGCGGTTAAAATGGCAGAAGCTCCAAGATTATCAATATTTATGTAATCAATATAGACATCATAGTCATCAGAAACCCAGGTCTTAATATAGGCCTTGTAACTTTCCTTAAAATAATTTTCAGTGTCACGTGAGTAGATTATTTGATACGAATTCAAATCATCAGCAGTAATTTTGCTGTTGTTAGGAGTCTCATTATCAACGGTTAAAATTAGGGTCGTGGTCAACAGCCCCAAAAATATGAGTGTCAGAACAATTATAAACAAGAAATTTGCTGTCTTGCTGCTTTTTGGCTTTGTAGTAGTCACTAGAATATTATATACTGTATCAAATATTGAGTCAATAGTAACTCATAAAAACAAATTTTAAATCAAAGAAATTCTTGAAAATATCGTTTAGTTTTCATATAATTAATTAGTCTTCCTCAGATTCATCGGCGGCCACGTCGTCGTAGGAATCTTCTTCTAAGTCTTCTTCAGTAACTCCACCACTTTCTTTAATTAATTTAGAAATAAGTTCTTCTGTCTCTGGGTTGTCTGATATAGAGCGACTTCTGAATAAGCTTTGTGAGTCCGCATTGCGTTTTTCTGTATTTACTTTAACTCTATCAAGTATTGCATCATAATCAGGCAATTCGGTGAGATCCTTAAGTCCAAACTTTTTCAAAAACTCATCAGTCGTAGTATATTCATAAGCAGATCTGTGGGAATCTCTTGAACGCTTAATAAGGTTAAGACGCAACAGCATAGCTATTATGCGATCTGATTTATAAACGCCACGCACGCTGTTTATTTCTTTATGTGTTATTGGTTGTTTATATGCAATTATAGAAAGCCCTTGTAATAAAGTCTTAGATAATTCACGTTCCCGTACTTCTTGTAGTATGTCTGCTACGGTAACTCCGTATTCTGGGTTTGATTGGAACTGATAAAGATTTCGAGTTCTTATAAGATGAATTCCATTACTTCCAGAATATTTCTGCAGTAGCTCCGCCACGGCGTTGTCAATTTCTTTTTTTGAATATGTACTGGCTAAGGCTATGTAAAATTCTTTTAATTCAATGCCATCGCCAGCTGCAAAAAAAACAGCTTCTAATATATTATTCAACATCAGTAACACTCTCCTTGTATTTGTATTCAACATCAGCAAAACTCTCTGTGTTATCCAAATCGACTTCATCAGTCTCTGGGGTATGTTTTAAAATTATGTTAGACCCACGTTTTTCTTGTACAGATATTGCTACATGCCTTTTTAAAACCTCCAAAACAGCAAGAAATGAATTAATAACTTCCAGTTTTGAAAAATCAGGCTCAAAAAGGTCAAAAAGACTTATAATTTTCTTCTCACGGATGAGCAAAATTATGCGCTTAATCATGTCTGTTTCAGTGAATCGCTCGCGTTCAATAACTTTTACTTCTGTTATCTCCTCAGGATATTCAACAGTTTCCAGGAATTCCTCAAATGATTCGACAAATTTATCAACGTCAGCGTTCTTTAGAATTGGTTTATAATCTCGCCGTCTGTATACAGGCCGTCTATAAAAACGATTAAGACGTTCTCTCAGCGCGAGTTGCTCACTAACCTCTCTAAACATTGCGTATTCGTCTGCATAGAAAATCTTGCCATGAGAAGTCGTTGTTTCTACGTTTTCCTCATAATCATCCATTTGACTATTATCCGAGAAAAACACTAACTCAGCTGATTTGTACCTCAATAATTGTGAGCCACATTTAATGAAGTTAGCAATTGTATTGTAGTCCTTAGATGGCAATGTTGCGATGTAATCATTAAATTGTTGTATGACGTCAGCAATTTGTATCTCTGTGATTTTAAGTTTATTATCTTTGCAATATTCATAAATCTTGTCGTAAGGAATTACTTCTTCATAGTAATGATAAGACAAGGCTGAGACGTCAGGCAAAGCATCATCATCGTTGAAATCATCATCGTCAATTGATACCTCTGATGCTTCGCGTTCCTTGGTTTCTAATATGCGTCTTTTAAGCTCTTGAGATAAATCTGTCTCTGGCATACATTTCTCCTACATGATCGGAATAAGTGCGATTAATTGATTAATAAGCGCATAGAACCAGTTAAATATGTTTAGATAACTAAAAATCATAGAATAACTGGATAATCGTTCTGCAACAATCGAAAAAATTATTAATCCCAATAAAACGCGATTTCCATAGCGATACATAAATTGAGAAAATTTATTACCGTATGGCAAATAAACGTCTAATACACGAAACCCGTCTAACGGATATATTGGTAAAAGATTAAATAAAGCTAGGATAAAATTTATATAAACACCGTAGTAAATCAAATCATATAAAAACAACCCAAAACTATTTGAGAACAACGTAAAACGTGTTAAAAATGTAAAATACAAAAAAAGCAGGAGCAAACTCAACAGACCAAGAAAAATATTACAGATGACGCCAGCTAAAGAGACTGCAGTGATGCCTTTTCTATAGTTTTTGAAATTTGATGGATTTATTGGTACAGGTTTAGCATATCCAAACCCAGCAATCAAAAATAATAGCATACCAGTAATGTCAATATGTGCTAAAGGGTTTAAAGACAATCGCCCAGCGTTTTTAGCAGTAGAATCCCCACATCGAAATGCGACAAAAGCATGTCCGTATTCATGAATAGTTAGCGCAAACACTATGATAATTAAGTATGCAATTGCCTCTAGCAATGTATATTTAACACTTGTGCCATTATAGAGATTGTTAATAATTTTCATCAAAAACATTTACTGCGTGCTCCGTTAAATGACAATGATATAACCTTTACTATTATACAGCAATATTTAGCAGTTAATACAAAAACACAATTCACATGCAAAAATGAAAAATAATGAGTGAAGGGTATATAATGAAATTTAGATAATTATAATAATAATATGCGCAAATGTCAATTAAATATGAATGAACGTGAAATCCTTAAAAGGACATAAGTAAAGTCGCAAATCTTATTACTTGTCAGAATGCAATAACAAGATGCATGAGGTAATATGATATTGTGAGTAGGAACATGTCATAAATGTGAAATAATCCTTATAGAAATCGCAAGTTTATAATAAACTACCAAATCATTTAAATAACTAATATAAAAGATTTGCAAAATTATAAATTATTAGTTAAAATAAATATATCTAAAAAATTAGTAATAGGGGGATGTCCCGGATTCGACTGGTAGTGGGATTTGGCGGACTACGTGTCGAAGGCTCGTCTTCGTTAAAACGGAAATTAAAATTTAAAAGCTGAAAATACAAATTTAAGCTACGCCGCCGCTTAAGGCGACCGTCAGAGTCGTAACCTATGGACGACAAGTCTGGCGTGGTTAATAGGGTAACGAGTGCATTAGGTGCTCTGTGATGCAAACGGAATTAGGAGCTAGGTCAAATAGGAGCCTGCGAATTGGCGCTGATGCGATGACTTTAAATAATTCGATACACACGTAAAAGTCTTTCTGGTTTTCTATCAACACAGGGGTTCGACTCCCCTCATCTCCACCATAGGCACACGGAGCTATGGCCGCGCATAAAACGCTACTTCGAGCTATTTTTCTTTTTTTTCGAGTTAGATGCGTCGTTTTGTGGCGCGTTTTGCAATCTTGCCCGTTTTGCCGACTTTTCGTTTACTGTTTACCTTGCAATTTATGTCGCAGGGGGGATTTGATCTTTTTGATTTCCAGTTTGAATTATTTTGAATTCCGTCAAAACTTACTTTTTATAGCGTGCCTTTTTTAAGTTTTATAATATACGGAAAACTCAAGTTTTTTTTCAAGTTCAACCTATTTTAACCCTTCCTTCTTATCTTTCATTCGTTGTTCTTATATTGGCAAAAAAAAAGAGCAACAAGGTTTTTACGCCTTGAAGTCCGTTTCAGTCTTGACCTCGGTGTCGTCTTTAAAGTCGAACGTTATGTCCTCTCGTCCTCTAACCGTTATATGCGTTTGACTAGTGTCAAGTATAAATTCTCAAAAAACATAAATATTGTTGAATTCTAACTGAGTTTAGTAAAAATATCTCAAAAATAGTTATGGATATAGTAAAATATGGGGGATATAAATTAATATTATTAATATAGCTCTGATAAAATCTAATTCAAATGCACGTCCTTTTGGTCTTTTATGTTGTTCATATTAACAACTATTAATTCTCATTTCCATTATAGAAATAAGGAAATAAAAAATATTTCCTTGGAAATGTTAAAGGACAAAACGTTTGAAGAACAATGCTTAAAAGCACTATTGATTGGCAGAAGTGCAAATACAAATTTGATTACTGAATTTGTGCCTTTAATTCATGATTGGGCAATTTGCGACATTTTGGCTAGCGAATGCAAGTTTATTAAAAAACTTGCAACGGTGTTTTGAATTTGTGATTTCTCTAAATAAGGGCGATGAGTTTGATGGTAGTTTTGCGTTAATATTATTAAAATGCTATTATGTTCAGGCAGAATTTATCGATCTTATCTTTGATCATATAAACAACCTCAATCAAGATTTTTATTATAAAAAAATGGGGCTTGCGTGGTTGCTTTCGACCTGCTATATTAAATTTGCAGACAAAACCTTTGAATCCTTAATGAAAAACACATTAGATCGCTTCACTCACAATATTGCAATTAGAAAAGCGTGTGAGAGTTTGCGCGTGGATTCTGACTATAAAGTGCATTAGGAAACTTATTCGAAAATGAGCTTATCTTAATGATTAAAACAAGCGCTTACACACCATTTCTAAAAGGCTTAATTGTGCATACTATTTAAGCCCTCTCTTTGACTATTCATTAATTTGCATATTGCTTTGATCTGCAAAAAGGATCACAAAGTTTAATTGTTTGGAGAATGCCTTCAAAAAAAAGTGTCGGTTATCATGAAAAAAATCCCTGTCGTGTTAATTGGAAATTTCTCACATCCGTGTTTTCGCTAGACGCTCAAAAAAAGACAAAAAAATCACTAATAGAAAATAATATTATTTTTAGACAAAATGGTTAAACCACTTTGTGTTATAAAAAAGTAGTTAACAAGCCATATTGGAATTTGCAAATATTTTAATCAATGAAAAAGACAAGCCCATTTTTTTTTGCATGGATATTACAATTTTTTATATTTGTGTTATCAAGATTAATGCTCTTTTAATTATATTTCGAATTAAATAAAACTACTAATTTCTTAATAGAATTTCTTAGCATTAGCTTATTATAACCGTTCCGTTTGTTCTTAAGGATGCAATTTTGAACCGATTGAGCAACAATTAATTTTATATTATCCGCCAATTGATTTTGATCACAGCAGATGCTTAGTTAAGCAATTAAAATGTAATTCACCATTAAATCAGAGTCACAACTTAAAATACCATTTTATTTACAATAAACTACATTCAGAAGATAATAATGTGTTAAAAGTGTGTTAAAGTTTAATGTTAAAGGGTTATTTAATTTTTAGTTTTTGGAGTTACATATCTTAATTGAATAGCATTATGTACTGATTCTAAACAAACGTATGATTTTGACAATTGTAGTATAATATGATAAGATTAGATGACGATAGAATAAGTCTATAAATAGTAGCAAAATTAAACGATGCTAATTAAACACGCGATAAGTGCTCTATTTAGCACTATGAAGAGATCCCGCATGGAAAAAAGTAAAATAATTGTAGGAATGAGTGGTGGGGTTGACAGCTCAGTTGCCGCACTATTATTGAAGAAAGCTGGTTATGATGTAATTGGATTATTCATGCATAATTGGCATGAATCAAAAGAGGATGGCAGTTGTAGCGCAGAAGAAGATTTTGCAGATGTTAGGAGGGTCTCAGACTGCTTAGATATTCCATATTATACGATTGATTTAAGTCAAGAGTATAGTAAGAGGGTGTTCAAATTGTTTATTGATGAGTATAAGTCTGGACGCACGCCAAACCCAGATGTATTATGTAATCGCGAAATAAAATTTGGTCCATTCAAAGACTATGCTTCGAAAATAGGTGTTAATTTAATAGCTACAGGACATTACGCTGGTACTAAAAAAAATGAAACAGGCGTGCAACTTACTCGAGCAAAAGACGAAAGCAAAGATCAGACTTATTTTCTCAACCAAGTTACAACAGAACAATTAAACAACGTAATATTTCCATTAACAGAATACTCAAAACGTGAAGTGAGAGAGATTGCTAAGTCTTTTGGATTGCCTACTGCTTATAAAAAAGACAGTACAGGAATATGTTTTATAGGAGAACGCAATTTTCGACAGTTTTTGTCTGAGTACATCCCAATGCAAGAGGGTGAAATAAGGAACCTTGATGGAAAATATCTAGGCAAACACCAAGGAGTCTTTAATTATACAATAGGACAGAGAAAAGGATTTAGGTTAGGTGGGGGCGGCAATGGGCAACCATATTTTGTGATAAAAAAAGATGTTAAAAACAACATTCTATATGTGAACCAAGGGGAATGCGATTTGTTATACACCACAATGCTAGTAGCTAAAAATTTTAATTATATAAATTCCGCTATAATTGATGATGATAGAGTTTTAGTTCGAACAAGACATCGCCAGGCTTTAACAAGAGCGAGCGTGTTTCCAGAGGATAATGGCAAATCAATTCGAGTAGTGTTTGACGAGAAAGTGCGGGCAGTGACACCAGGGCAATATGCGGTTCTTTATAAAGATAATATATGTTTAGGAGGTGGTGTAATAGATTGAAATACAATTATTACCTTAGCACAACATTGAATCCAGCATTTTTAACAATTTCCATATCATGGTCAATGCTTATTCCAGAAGTAGTTAACATGTCACCAGTGGCAACGGCATTTGCACCTGATTCAAAAAGTTTAGCTCCCTTATCAGACAATAGACCCCTACCTCCCGCTATTCTTATCATGGAATCTGGAATAATAAAACGATATACAGCAACAACTCGCATAATAGTCTCTTCGTCTAATGGAGTGATGTGCATATATGGAGTGCCAGGAATAGGATTTATAATATTAACTGGTATCGATTTGACACCGAGGTCGCGCAAATCAAACATCATATCAATGCGATCCTCCATGGTTTCACCTATTCCAATAATCCCACCACTACATACTTCAAGCCCTACTTCTTGAGCCGCTTTAATTGTATTGATTTTATCATCATATGTGTGAGTTGTACACATATTTGGGAAAAAATTTCTAGATGTTTCTAGGTTGTTGTGATACCTTTTTACGCCAGCCTCCTTTATTTTTTCTAGCTGATGTTTAGTTAAAAGCCCATGTGAAGCGCATTTATATATATCACAATTTTCACCTACGTGTCGATACCTAACACACACATCGTCAACCTCATTATCTGTCAGGGCTCTCCCAGCTGTAACAATTGAAAAACGCAAAACACCCTTACTATAATTATGCTTTGCGGCATTAACTATTATATCAGTGCTAGGCATATCAAGAGTAGGGACACATGTATTATAATGTTTAGACTGTGCACAAAACTTACAATTTTCAGTGCAACCTCCACTTTTCCCATTAATTATGGAACACATATCAAAAACATTACCACAAAAATGTTCTCTTAATTGATTTGCAGCAGTACATAATTCATCCAAAGGCGCAATAGATAACAAGAGAGCCTCTTCTTTTGATATTTGATGTCCTTGATAGATGCTATGTTGAATATTTTGAATGAATGGTAATCTTTTTTTATCAGAATTAAATAATATTTTCTTAAGTCTAATGCAAACAAACGCACTTATTATACAAGAAATAACATCCCCTGGAATTGTTGGCAATAGTCCAAGCAGTAACAATTTTGTAATATTTATAGATGATCCCACAATGTAATAATTTACTATGATATAATAATAAATTAGTCCAAACAAATATATAATTAGAATATTTATTATACCTGCGAACAACATTTTTTTGATGTCTAAATTTTTACATTTATCAACAAAATAACCTGCGTTGAATGCTCCAATGATAAAACCTATTAAATATCCAAATGTAGGTTTCAATACATAACTAAACCCTCCACCCATTGTGAAAATAGGTATTCCACACAACCCAATGAAAACATAAATACAAACTGGGATAGAACCCTTTTTACCTAACAGGAGAGCCGACATGTTAACAAATATGTATTGAAATGTTATAGGGACAACAGGGATTGGGATTTTTACAAAGGCCCCAGCAGCGATCAACGCTGCAAATAAACCATATCTAGCAAGCGCGATAATCTTTGATTTAATGATGGGGCTTTTAAAAGCAGAAATTGTATCTGTTTGATGTCCATTTTTCATTAGTGACCCTCTATTAATAGATTTAAATATGACAGGAGCAGAAAATGCTAGTTGCACGATTTACTAATATAAGTATAACAATAATCAATTTTTATGTCAATTAAAATTTATAAATAGGTTGACATAATGTTTGGAAGAAACTATAAGAACAATGAAAATATGGAATTGTTATAAACGAAGGCACTCAAAACCAGCGAAAACGCATGAATCAAATTTTACTTTAAATCTGCTTGAAAATCCATTTTACAAAGGGATGTACAATTACCATTAATAATACAAGATAATTGGCTGATTGTTTTTTGAATTCATTTATTCACCAAATAAATTATCCAACAGTCAGCAATTAAGGAAAACGACTGATCCACAATACACTGAAAAGGTTTGACTTGGATTGTCTATGAGCGAAAAATCTATAATTAGAGTGTCTGCTAATAATTCTACATCTCTCAAAGAACGTACCTTCGCTTGTAAAGAAAAAGATGTTGCAGGATCCGCGAACGAAATTTCAAAACTAGATGGATTGGAGAATGTGTGAATTACATCAACGCCAGCACTATCATGCTCTAATATCTTTATGCCGTCTAAAAAATTGATATTTCCATAACCAAACCTAACGCCTTTTAAAATTATTCCAGAATGCGACCCACCATAAATGCCGTACATAATAAAAGGTAATGATAACGTAAACTCATCACTACCGTCATCCATATCAAAATAGCAACTTATTCTGTCTCGCGTCGCGGTCAAAACGCCTGGAGCATTTTCATTTTTGATTGTGTGTATTTTAACGCTAAACGGCAGAACCTCTCGCCCTTTTTCATCTTCGAATACTAAGCCCGTGATACTGCGAAGTTCTATCGATTTGGAAAATTTCGCAGTCGGTTTGATGTTCAATGCTAGAAGAGCAACATATAAATTAGGATATTTAGCCACACCCCAAGAGAGACCAATAGCCATAAGTTTAGTTTCTATTGCAAGGTCTTCCAAATGTTCACCTTCAACACCTGTAACTTCCTTCGGGAAATTTCCCCCGTGAAATAATGGAATATATACATAGTCAAGGCCGTATGTGGGAGAAATTGACACATCAAACGCTACCGTTGGAATTCTTATTTCATCCGTTGAGGGAAGTGTGTTTTGATCGTCAGTGCAAGCTGTTATCAAAAGTATTAGAAAAATTGCAAATATTAAGATAAAAACGTGGTTTTTCTTTTTCATTTAGACCTTTCCTTGAATTAAACAAAAACCTCTGACAATTTTATCTGGTGATTATTTAACATGTTATGCTGCTTTCTTTAATGGCAAGTCTTTTACAGTATCACTTGTAAAAGCGATATATGATATGGTTAATCGATTTGCAATTTTCCCATTTTTTCAAGTTGCCATCTTTATCATAGTCGGCTTTTTATTCTACTAGAACTATGTGATAATAGTAATCAGTTTGAACTATCGCTTGGTATGTGCCCAGCAGATAATTTAAACTAAAACTATATGTGTAAAGAGTTGTAACACCTTGTATCTTTATGCAAACGTAATCCGTCATTGCCGACAGAGGATATTCCCCAACCATACCAACAGGCTTATTGACCGAAACTCCAATTCTGATTGTCACAAAAACGTCAATTATTATGTTAAGCATTAACAAGTGTTGTTGCTTTTCAGAAAGTCATTCGACCTACTGATAATGATTGTTTTTTTGCCTACTTTTTTATGTCACACTAATGTAATCTCAAACAATTTAATTAAATTTTGAGTTCCGTACATGAATATTACCATATAAAGTGATGAAAAGTCAAGCGGGATGGTGAATAATGCCTCCAGAAGTTTGTGCTAAGACCTATAATTCTAGCTTTTCACAACCTAAATCAGGATGTTTTAGTTTTCACATGGACAGAGAAATTATAATTTATTTGACTTTAAAAAGATTTCCAAACAAGAATTTTTCTTTTTTTTGAGATAAAAATAGCCGAAAAACATGCTTTTTAGGCAAAAGGACGGGTTTATCCTGCTTGTGATTAAATTATCCTATTTATGACTAATTTTGTCCTCTTAAAGATTCTAGATTTAGTGCCATCGACTGATGCAAATAGCATCTAGGGCAAATTTGTCCCTTGATTTATAAAGCGTTGATTTCGTCGAAGTCATAGCACTAAGAGTAGTAATGATGCATTGTGATTCGTTATTCACAGAGAAGCTATATATATTTTAATGAATGTCTTAATTTGCTCGCGTCATTAGAAAAATTTAAGATTATCTAATTAATTAAACAAAAATATTGAATTAAATAGTTAAATCCCTTAAGCGAGTTTTTTGAGGCGAATTAGCATTTTCCACCAGGCACTAAAAAAGAGCACTTTTAAACATTGTGAAAAATTTCAATGTGCTCAAAACTAAGTACAAAATTCTCATTTCCAATTGAAGACCCAGATGCGTGCCAGATAGGAAGTTAATGTAGAATTAGCATTAACAATATTTATTTTGAATATCAATAATCACTATTGCAAATATAGTAATTTTAGTATATAATAAGTAGACAAACAAGGTACATGTTGAATCATAAATGGGTTTTTATATTAAAGCCTTTTATAATTTATGATTTATTTGGGCAACGGCTAGAATAATTAATTGAAACATAATAAGTTGTTGCATCTTTAATTTAGTACAATCTACGAATAAAAATATAAGGAGAAATTATTTAATGAATATTTGTTCTAAGGTGTGGTGTAGAACAGTTCAGTTCTTTTTTGCAATTGGATTGAAGATCTTACCAATCCGCAAGCCAGAGGTTATAAGTGGATCTGGGAAATTATCTGAGCTTCCTGATTTTATAAAATCAAAAGGTTTAAAAAAACCATTATTAGTCACAGATAAAGGGATAATGAAAATCGGTTTACCTGCACCTCTTTTAGCGAGCATGGTGAGTGCTGATATGGAGTGTGCTGTTTATGATGAAACTGTGCCAAATCCAACAATAGATAACATTGAGGCTGGACTCAAGATATATAACGAGTCTAATTGTGATTGCATAATCGCATTTGGTGGTGGCTCATCTATGGATTGTGCTAAAATTATTGGTGCGCGTGCAGTAAAACCCAACACCCCAGTCGGGAAAATGAAAGGGTACTTTAAAATCCTGAAAACATTACCTCCATTTTTTGCTATTCCTACCACATCTGGTACAGGGAGTGAGGCTACAGTAGCTGCTGTTATTTCGAATAGTGTAACACATGAGAAATATCCTATAAATGATTTTTGTTTAGTGCCGCATTATGCAGTATTAGATCCTTTACTCACCTTAAAATTGCCAAAGCATATAACATCGACTACTGGTGTTGATGCCTTAACACATGCAGTTGAAGCCTATATTGGACGTAGTAATACAGGATTAACTCGTGATATGGCAACAAAAGCGACCAAATTGATATTTGAAAATTTGAAAGAGACATATGATAACGGCGATAACGTAGATGCTCGAGAAAATATGCAGATCGCTGCTTATTATGCAGGTGTAGCTTTTACGAGAGCTTTTGTAGGATACGTACATGCTATTGCACACACATTAGGCGGGCTTTATGGTACACCACATGGTCTTGCAAATGCAATAATATTACCATACATCCTGGATTGGTATGGAAAAAGTGCTTATAAGCCATTAGCAAGGTTAGCAGATTTTGCTGGCGGGATTTGTGAAAAATCTGATACGATTGCGGTTAAAGCACAGAAGTTTATACAAGCTATAAAAGATTTGAATCAATCAATGGACATCCCTACAAAAATTAAGGGTCTCAAGGAGGATGATTTTAAGATTATTGTCAAGAGAGCGCTAAAGGAGGCTAATCCTATGTATCCAGTACCAAAGCTAATGGATAAAAAACAAATGATACAAGTTTTGAAACAGTTGATGGAATAGCCACCAAGCAACGAAAAAAAATGTCCTTGATGAAATGGTGTACCAGAGTACAAAACAGCTCCATTTTAACAGTAAATAACTATAATTTAGCAGAGCCTGGTTAATAAAAATCAACAAAATACTATCTTGAATTTGATATTTAAGGTAGTGTATTTTTTTAATAAAAGATGGGAGATTGTAGATATGTAGCTCTCAAATATAGCATCATATTATTTGATATGATATAATTATCAAATTAAACAATGCTATAGTGTTTTATTTAATTAGATGCTTTTTAGAGGATAGAGCAAGCTAATAAATTCCAATCTTAAAATCACATCATAGTACTACACTATTAGATAAAAACAAGCAATTAAATAAAGAGGTAATATATGCAAGAAGATCAACATATCCTAAAAAAAGCGATTCTAGTTAAAGTAGATTCAATTAAAGAAGACCCAAAATGTTTTGTTGAATTATCAAGATTAGTTAATACCGCAGGATATGAGCCTGTACATAAAATATATCAAAGACGTGATAAACCAGATAAGGCTTTTCATTTAGGGAAGGGTAAGCTCGCTGAATTAAAGGACGCTGTGGATACGTTTGATGTAGATTTAGTAGTATTTGACGACGATTTGTCGGGATCAAAGCTAAATAATTTAGAGAATTATTTAGACATTGAGGTTTATGACAGAAAGACATTGATCTTAGAAATATTTGCAGCTAGAGCTATTAGTGGTGAAGGAAAATTACAGATTGATTTAGCACGAAAAAAAAACATGTTGCCACGAATATTAGGGAAAGGTATAGAGCTCTCTAGGCAAGGTGGCGGGGGAGCAGGAGGTGGCGGAGCACGGAGAGGCGGCGGCGAACAACAATTGGAAATTGATCGCAGGACATTACGAAAAGAAATAGAGGAATTAACTTTAAAAATTGGAAAACTAGGTCAGGAGCGTCAATTGCGAAGAGCAAAACGCAATAAGAATAAAATCAAAACTGTCGCAATAGTTGGATACACAAACGCAGGAAAATCGACGCTTATGAATACACTGACAAAAGCGGGCGTGTTAGCCGATGATAAATTGTTTGCAACGTTAGATCCTAAGACAAGCAGATTATGGCTAGAAGAAAATCGAGAAATAGTGTTGACAGACACAGTAGGTTTTATTTCTCGTCTACCACACGGCTTAATAGAAGCATTTAAAAGCACGCTAGAAGAAGCTAAATATGCGGATTTATTGTTAATAGTATCGGATGCCTCATCTGAATCAGTCGTTGTTGAATATGATATTGTTTGTGAAACTCTGATTTCGATAGGTGTTGAAGAGAATGCGAAGCGTATTTTGGTACTAAATAAATCTGACAAAGGTCTGAATTCAGTCATACCTAACGCAAGGGATGTAATTAAAATCAGTGCTAAATATGGAGATGGGATCAACCAATTAAAGGAAATGATAGCACAAATGCTATTTGGTGATGGTATGGAAATTATTGAGTGCGCGGCCAATGAAAAAATCTAAATGATAGACAATTATTCGTGATTTCATTCAGACAAAAACGTTTGTTAAAAAAATGGAATTTAAACACAGATTGATAGCATTTCTATAATACAAAAGACAAAAAATAAAAATTTGCAAAATTCAAGGTTATGAATTATAATATATCATACATTTGTCAAGGAGAAAAAATGGAAACTATCTCAAGTTTTCAAATAGATCATCTTAAATTATTAAGAGGCTTATACTTATCTAAAAAATACAACATTGATGGAATGGTTATGACTGTCTTCGATTTAAGGATGAGGCGCCCATATAAAGACGATGTAATGGGAACGGGCGCAATTCATGCAATAGAGCATATTGTCGCGACATTCTTAAGAAATGATGATGATTTTGGTAATAGGATTGTCTATTTTGGACCCATGGGATGCAGGACGGGTTTTTATTTAATAATTGTGGGGGATCTAATGCCTCAAGATGTATTAGAATTGCTAATAAGGGCATTTGATTACGTAGTAAATTTTGAAGGGGACATCCCTGGCGCCACTCCACAACAATGTGGATATTGTTATGACATGAATTTGGATGAAGCTAAGCTCGCGTCAAACTATTATATAAAGACCTTGAAAGATTCTAAAAAAGAAAATTTAAATTATCCGAAAAATGGAGCTAAATGAACACATCCTGCTTATAAAATAAAGCAACTCGAGCAAAGAGAAAATGGAAAATTAGAGATTAATGTTAGGAGATATAAATATTAATGGATTCAAGATTTATGGAGCTGGCGGACATTCTTGTTAATTATTCGTGCAAGTTGCAAAAAGGTGAAAAAGTTTTAATAGAAGCGCGTGGTGTTGATCCAAATATGATAAATGCACTCGTGGACGTAGTATATAAGGTGGGGGGATATCCATTTGTCAACATAACAGACATGAGGGTACAGCGTGGTATAATGCACGGAATGACAGAAGAGCTAGCCACAATGATGGCTAAATATGATGCGGTTAGAATGTCTGAGATGGACGCATATATTGGGATACGTGGTGGCAATAATAGTTATGAGCAAAGCGATGTGCCAGGATCATTGTCCCAAATATATGACAGGTTGTATTCTCATAAGATACATCATGAGCTTAGAGTCAAAAACACAAAATGGGTAGTTTTAAGGTGGCCAACAGAAGGGATGGCACAACTTGCTAAGATGCCGACTGCCATCTTTGAAGATTTTTATTTCGATGTTTGCACATTAGATTACCGTAAAATGGATACAGCAATGGATTCACTACAAAAATTAATGAATCTAACTGACAAAGTGAGAATTACAGCAAAAGACACAGATTTAACTTTTAGTATAAATAAAATAGGAAGTAAAAAGTGTGCGGGGAGTTGCAACATCCCAGATGGTGAAATATATTCCGCTCCAGTAAAGGATAGTGTGAATGGAATAATAACCTATAATACTCCGTCTATATATAATGGTAGAGTCTATGAAGGCATATCCTTAACTTTTAAAAACGGGAAAATAATTGACATTAAAACGACAAATGATACAACAAAACAGGCCACTAATATTTTTGACACTGATGAGGGCGCACGCTATGTGGGTGAGTTTGCTATCGGTGTAAACCCATTTATTACAAAGCCAATGGGCGATATTTTGTTTGATGAAAAAATTGCCGGGTCTATTCATTTTACTCCTGGAGCCTGTTATGATGATTGTTATAATGGGAATATCAGTGCAATACATTGGGATTTAGTTCTAATACAGACGCCTGAATACGGTGGTGGAGACATATATTTTGACGACAGATTGATAAGACATGATGGTCGTTTTGTTGTCGAAGAGCTTGAATGTTTAAACCCAGAAAACTTAAAATAACGAGGGATCAATGAATAAAGAAAAAATCAAAAGTGAAGCTACTACGCCACTTCGTCATCCTAGCAAATTCTTATATTGGTTGCTTATACCATTCTTAGGATTTCTATTAAGAATAATACTGAAAGTTAAAACACACAAAGATCTAGCCGTTAAAAATATAAAAGGTCCTTTTCTAGCTCTAGGCACACACTCCTCTGCACTTGATTTTATATTAATGATGCTAGCTCTGATTCCTCACAGATTGAATATTGTCTGTGGCAGAGATCTCTTAACATGGAAGGCAGTTAAACCATTCATAAAATATGCGGGACTTATTCCTATGAGTCAATTCTCTATGGACATAGGTAGCATAAGATTAATGAAAAAAGCTATTGATATGGGATGTAATCTTTCATTATTTCCAGAAGGAAAGATTTCCTTAGACGGACGACAAATCCATTTTACTACACAAAGCATAGCAAAACTGGTTAAATTTTTAAACGTTCCAGTTGTAATGTGTCATAACAACGGTGGTTATTTGTCCTTGCCTAAATGGGCGCCTAAAATGCGAAGAGGGCGCATAGATCAGAGTATAAAGTTATTGTTTACTGTTCAAGATCTTCAAACAATGAAAGTCAATGATATATTTAACAGGATTAAGAGTGCATTTGCATATAATGACCATATTTTTCAAAAGGAAAACCACATTCGTTTTAAGACTAAAGCTCCAGCGAAGGGTCTTCATTACCTATTATACAAATGTTCAAAGTGTGGCACAGAATATGAGATGTCATCAAATGATCATGAATTGACGTGTAATGTTTGTAAAAACACTATAGAATATACTGAATATGGGGAAATGTTGGCAAAAGTACCAAATGTCGCTAGATTCCAAAGGATAGACCAATGGTATGATTATCAGAGACAAACGATAAAAGAATTAGTAAACGATGAAAATTTTTATGAGACACATTCTGTTGTATGGGCAGTTAGTAGAGATGGTAAATACGAGGAAAATGGTGATGGGGAGTTGTTTATAAACACTTCCGAAATAGGATTCATTGGCAAGGATTTGAACGGGAATCCTGCGGAAATGAGAGTACCTTTAAAAACCCTCTATACCATAGTTCAAAAAGTTAATGAGGCCGTAGATTTGACAATAGATAATGTAGTTCATAGATTCTATTTTAGAGATTGTAGATATAGTGTTAAATATACTTTAATAGTAGAGGAAAGCCACAAGCGCATACAGGGTGTTCAATAGAATACGTTTCAATGAGACAACAGCATTAATTTAAAGATTGTGAAAACTAATTAATTTGTAGAAGCATATTTACATAATATTTACCTTTGCAATAATTATAACACAAGGTATTATTATTTGCTTTTTAAAATAAAAAGAGTATAATTTTGATTGTCAAAAAGGGATTCAAAGAATCTCATGCCAATTTTTTGATAAAATATTAATTCAGGTGGCAATGTGTATTCATTATTAGGTGGAAAATTCACAGACTTTTGGAGAGATCAATTTAGTGATGCTTTTAGTGGGGGTTTAGGGCATGCAGTAGATGAGGCTATCAATCCAGATCCAGTTTCATTTTTTGGATTAGAAGTAAATCCAGCATTATATACAGCTATTATAATATCAGCGATAATAATAGTTTTCGCAATAATTTTGAGAGTTTTTGTAATTCCAAGATTTAAGAAGAATCCCAAAGGCCTACAATTGATATTAGAGTCTATGATTGGCTATTTTGATAGATCCGCAGTAAATACACTTCATAAAAAACATGGTGGATTCGTGGGACCATTCATATTCACTATGGCCATGTTTATTGCATCTGGTACTCTTATAGAATTAGTGGGCTTAAGACCTGCTTTTTCGAGTATTAACACTTGTTTTGCGAGTGGAATAGCAGCTTTTATTGTTATCAATATTTGTGGATTTAGAGAAAAAAAATTAAAAAGGATAAAGAGATATGTACCAAACATATTGAATTTGATGTCTGATATAGCGGTTCCATTGTCCTTGTCTTTGAGGCTTTTTGGATCAATCATGAGTGGATTTATAATAATGGAACTATTGTATTCAACAGTTTTTCTGAGTTTTGCGATCCCCTCAGCAGTCGCAATCATTACTACTTTTTTTCATGCAGTATTACAAGCATATCTATTTGCTACTTTGAGTGTTATATTTACACAAGAAGCGATAGAATAAAAACAAAAACAAAATTATATTCAAAAGAGGTAAATTATGTTACTACAATTTTTAAGTGCAATCGAATCGCTAGGTCCACTCGGGGCTGGGCTAGTTTTAGGTCTTACTGGATTAGGCGCAGGAATTGGTATGGGAATATCAATCAGTAAAGCAACAGATGCAATAGGACGACAGCCTGAGGCAGATTCAAAAATCAGAACAACATTATTAATGGGCTTAGCTTTTATAGAGACACTTGCTATATATAGTTTATTAGTTGCTATATTGTTAATAACAATGTAGATAGGAGGGTAGACTACATCATGATGCCGATACTTATTTCTGCCGCACCATTAGGTCTCAATTTAATAGAAATATTAATACATTTATTTAATATTTTGATCTTAGTTGTTGTGGTACGGTTTTTATTGTATAAGCCAATTAAAAAGTTTATGGCCAAAAGAGCACAAGAATATGCAACACAAGCGGATGTAGCTGAACAAACAACAGGGGAGGCTAAGGAGCTAAAAGAAAAGTATGAAAACTTACTAGATAATGCTAAAAAGGAAGCAGTGAAAATTACCGAGGATGCATTGGCTGTTGCTAATGCTAATGCGGATTCAATCATATGTGAAGCTAAAAAGAAAGCAAGCGTTATCATTGAAAAAGCCGAAGAAGAGATTAAGATAAAAGAAGCTGAGGAAAAAGAATCAATGGCTGGAGCGATCTCAGAACTTGCAGTAGCAATGGCTACTAAAATAATAGATCGTGAATTCAGGCAAAAAGATAATGATGCTGTTATCAATCTGTTAGTGGGCGAATGGAAAAAAGGATAAACTCTTGAATTGTATGTAAATTTAGCGACGACTAATTTTGAATAACTAACAAGGTGGTAGATGCGTAAAATTATAATTAAATCATCAATAGAATTAACGCGTGATCAAAAGGCAAAACTAGAAATAGGTTTAAATGTAGACGGTAGTGAAATAGACTATATTATAGATGAGGGACTTTTAGGTGGCATAGCAATTTTAGATGGGGATAAAATATTAGATGCTACTGCAGCGCAAGAGCTGATCGGGATGAAGCAGATAGCAGATAAACTCATATCTGATTCAATGAAAAACGGAGTAGCAATAAAGGATATTCCTGAACTTTTGAAAAAGTGCTCCAAAAACATAGTAGAAAACAAACTTGATTTTAAAACATGTGGGAAGGTAATATCAGCATCAGATGGTGTCGTACATATAGATGGACTTGCTGATTGCTGTTATAACGAGCTCTTATTAATTGGGAATAAAGCTTTTGCATTGGCAATGAACCTAACCACAGATAGTATAGGAGCGATTCTTTTAAGTGGCAATGCGGTTGAATATGGAGATATTGCATACGCCACAGGGAAGATAATTGAAGTGCCAGTAGGCGAAGTACTTTTAGGACGAGTGATAGATCCATTAGGAAACGCGTTAGATGGTCGTCCAGCTGTTAGGACTGAAATGTCTAGGCGTATTGAGTGTCCTGCTCCTAGCATTATAGATAGATCAAAAGTTAAAGACTCATTGTCAACAGGGATTTTGGCAATTGATGCTATGATCCCAATTGGCAAAGGACAAAGGGAATTAATAATAGGTGACAGGCAAACTGGAAAGACTTCCCTTGCAATCGATGCTATCATAAATCAACGTGATAAAAATGTATTATGCATATATGTAGCAATTGGGCAAAGAGCTGCTGCTGTTAGTAAAATTGTTAAAACTCTTGAGGATAATAATGCTTTAAATTACACAGTGATTGTGTTATCCACAGCGTCTGATTCTGCGCCACTACAATACATAGCCCCATATACGGGTGCTGCGATTGCTGAAAATTTCATGTACTCTGGGAAAGATGTTTTGATAGTTTATGATGATCTAAGTAAACATGCTGTGGCATACAGGACTATCTCATTATTACTCAAGCGTCCTGCAGGGAGAGAAGCGTTCCCAGGCGACATTTTCTATATTCATAGTAAATTATTAGAAAGAGCTGCCAAATTATCAAGCGAATTAGGTGGAGGGTCAGTGACGGCACTTCCTATCATAGAAACTCAAGCTGGAGACATAGCAGCGTACATTCCAACTAATGTTATAAGTATTACAGATGGACAAATATACTTAGAAGGTGAGTTATTTAAAGCTGGTCAGCGCCCTGCTGTCAATGTCGGATTGTCTGTTAGTAGAGTGGGCGGATCCGCGCAAACAAAGCTTATGAGGATCCTAAGTGCGCAGATGAGGCTAGACATAGCACACTATCGAGAGCTGGCTGTTTTTTCTCAGTTTGGATCCTCTTTAGACGAATCTACAAAGGAGATATTAAATTATGGATCAAAAATTGTAGAGTCTATAAAACAAGCTGAATGTTCTCCACTTAGCATATTAAAAGAGGAGTTATATTTATTTGCAATAGTAAATAAATATTTAAAGAAAATCCCTCAAAACAAAGTCCATGAGTTTTTAGAGTCATATTATAATTATATAGTATCACAGGAAGCTGATGTCTGTAAAAGAATAGAATTAAGCGGCGAATTAAGCAAAGAAGACGAAGAGAAATTAAAAACAACTACATCAGAATATGTCAATGCATATAAATAATAGGAAGTGACATATAAATGCAAAATATAATTGATATAAAAAATCATGTTAAGAGCATAAAAGACACTGCACAAATAACGAAGGCTATGGAATTTATCAGTGTTTCAAAGATGAGAAAAGCTAATGAGAAATATCAAAGGAATACGCGTTATTATATGCGTGTTAGACAAATATTAAAAGACATTCTAAATCATAAAGGGGAAATAGCACATTCTTATTTGCAACATAGGCAAACGTCGAGGACTGCATTTGTAATAATTGCAGGAGACAACGGTTTGGCTGGAGAATACAATCATCGTGTGTTGGATTTTTCACTTAAAGTGATAAACGAAGAAAAAGATGAAAAAAGTATTTTTATTATAGGACAGATGGCTAATGAATATTTTAGGCGAGAAGGTATAATACCAGACGTCGAATTTCTTTACTATGCGCAAGAGCCCACACTAGAGGATGCTCGTAGGATTACTGCAGATTTGGTTAATTTATATGACGAGAACCTGATAGATGAAATCCAAATAATATATACTTCTGAAGTTAATAAGAAGAATGTGGCTAAGACATTAAGATTGTTGCCACTATTAAAAGAGGATTTTGTGGGGGATTTGGATATAAATGAAAACAGCAAAGCTGACTTTGAATTTGATCCGTCCCCAGAGCAAGTCTTCGACATATTAGCCCCGCAATATGTCATAGGGTTAACTTACAGTTGTCTAATTCAGTCTGTGCGGTGTGAACATAGTGAACGAATGAGGACAATGCATGAGGCGACCAATAACGCAAAAAAAATGACCGATGCGCTTGAATTAGAATATCATAGGGCGAGACAAGCACAAATAACTACTGAATTGACAGAGATAAGTTCTTTTAAAGGGTAGTATAATAAGTTAAGTTATTAAATAGTGATAACGAGGTAGAATGAAAAAGAGTTTAAGAAAAGGCAGGGTAGTAGCAGTAATCGGTCCTGTAGTGGACGTAAAGTTTACAGCTTATGTGCCCAAAATATATGATAAATTAATAGTTAATTGTGGTGATAAACCAATAACACTAGAGGTAGAGGGTTATCTAGATGATTGCGTGGTTCGTACGTTGTCTTTAGAGCCAAATGAGGGTTTAGCTCGTGGGGCGATCGTCACTTCTACAGGTGATGTTATAAAGGTTCCAGTAGGTCAGGCCACACTTGGTCGCGTTTTAAATGTATTAGGAGAACCCATTGATAAAAAAGGGCCAATAAACGCAAAAGAATATTGGCCGATACATAGAAATCCACCAAAGTTCAGTGCTCAATCAGGTGAGACTGAAATTATGGAAACAGGAATCAAAGTTATTGATTTGTTAACGCCATATACAAAAGGAGGAAAAATTGGTTTATTTGGCGGGGCAGGCGTTGGAAAAACTGTGCTAATTTTAGAGTTAATACACAGCATCACTGCAGAGCATGGTGGATATTCAATTTTTACTGGTGTGGGGGAACGTTCTAGAGAAGGCAATGATATGTTGTCAGACATGGAAGAGAGTGGAGCTCTAAAAAACACAGCCTTAGTTTTTGGTCAAATGAATGAGCCACCAGGATCGAGAATGAGGGTTGCATTTACTGGTCTTACATTAGCTGAATATTTTAGAGAAGTGAAAAAGCAAGACGTATTGCTTTTTATTGATAATATTTTTCGATATGTCCAAGCGGGAAGTGAGGTTTCCGCACTGTTAGGAAGAATGCCATCAGCAGTAGGCTATCAACCTACATTAGCTACTGAATTGGGGATTTTACAAGAACGTATTACTACAACTAAAGACGCATCAATCACTTCTGTGCAAGCAATATATGTGCCTGCCGATGATTTGACTGATCCAGCGCCTGCTACAATATTTTCGCATTTAGATGCTATAACTGTTTTATCAAGGAAAGTTGTGGAGGAAGGGATATATCCTGCAATTGACCCTCTTGCGTCATCATCTCGAATGCTAAGTCCCTCAATTGTAGGAAATAGACATTATGAGGTTGCTAGAAATACCCAAGAGACTTTGCAAAGATATAAAGAGCTACAGGATATTATTGCAATTCTTGGAATGGACGAGTTAGCAGAAGAGGATAAAATTATAGTATATAGAGCACGCAAATTACTAAGATTTTTCTCTCAACCATTCTATGTCTCAGAGATTTATACAAATATCCCAGGGAAATATGTGCCTTTGAATAAGACTATTGACAGCGTTGAACGCATATTGAAAGGGGATGCTGATGAGGTCTCAGAAAACCTATTTTATTTTGCTGGTGATTTAGACGAAATTTTAAATAGGCACCAGATGTCAAAAGGAACAGAAAATGCCAACACGTAAATTTCAAATAGAAATACTTACTCCAGAGAAAACATTTTTTGAAGGTGAACTTGAAAGCTTAGTGGTTGAAACGGCCGAGGGTTTAATTGGGATTTTAGCGGGGCATTCACCTTTAGTGATTGGATTAATACCAGGTGTTGTGAAAATGAACACTGGAGATAAAGAATTAATTGCTGTTAATAGTGAGGGGTTTGTTGAAGTTAGATCCGAAAAAACTGTAGTTTTATGTCAAACAATGGAATGGCCTGAGGAAGTGGAACCTAATAGAGTGGCTAAGGCTATTGAGGAACATGAAAGAATTTTAAGACAAGCAAAAAGTGCTACTGAATATAAACTCAGTAGGGCTACACTAGCTAGAGCATTTGCAAGAATGAGAGTTCTCAAAAAGTAGTTAATTATTGCAAAAATTGGTAATTGTTAGATATTCTCAAAAATCACAGTTAAAACGAAAGTTTTTAGGTACGGGGTATTGTGTCTAATACAAACTTACCAATAAGTCCTTTTCTAAGGTCGTTAATGAATGCAGTTGCGCCTCGCTCAGTGTCTAGAACATTGCCTTTTAGAAGGTATCCGCGCTGTTTTGTAATCTCTTCTAAAACAACAAAAGGATCGTCATTTAGGGCTATAAGATTATAACGTTCCACTAATCTAGAGGGCGCTATTTTTTTTAATAGAGTTATGCCTGCAATGGCAAGCTCTGTCACGTCTAGGATATCATCTTTTATGCTACCTAATAAGGCTAAGTTTGTTGCTTTCTTTTGATCACTAAAATCAGGATATAAGACGCCTGGGCTATCGAGGAGATCAAGGTGATTATCAATAGTAATCCACTGTTTTCCGCGTGTGACACCAGGGCGGTTACCAGTTACCGCTTTTTTTTCTGATGACAAACTATTTATGAGTGTGGATTTCCCAGAATTAGGGATGCCCAATACCATGGCGCGAATGGTCTTGTCAATCCCCCTAGCTTTATATTTTTCAGTAATTTTGGATGTAATAAGCTTTAAACCATTTTTAACGTGAATAACATCTGTTTTATGTGCACTATCTGCAAATACAGTAGGCATCTTAAGTTTATTAAAATATTCTGTCCAGCGTTGGACGGCAGTTTTTTCTATTAAATCAAATTTATTTATTACGTATAATCTAGGCCTAGAACCTATTACAGAATCAAATGCAGGATTTATACAAGATAAAGGCGCACGAGCATCAAGAACATAAATAACGCCATCGATGTTTTTGATTTCATCTGTCATCATTCTAATGGCTTTAGTCATGTGACCTGGGAACCAGTGTATGTGCATTTAAATCCTCTGATAAATTAATCGGATAATAGATCGGGGCGTCTTATTTGAGTTATTTGATTGCTTTGTGCTAAACGCCAATCGCTAATTTTCTTATGATTGCCACTAAGTAAAACTTCGGGCACGTTGAGTCCTAAAAAGTTTCTAGGACGTGTATACTGTGGATATTCTAGTAGACCATTAGAAAAACTCTCATCAATAGTTGAATCAGCATTGCCTAATACTCCAGGCAAATATCGAGATATAGTGCTAATCAAAACGAATGACGCGAAGTCTCCAGATGTTAAAACATAATCCCCAATAGAGATTTCTTCGTCGATGTCTAAAGCTATTATGCGCTCGTCTAGACCTTCATAATATCCATTAACGAGAAGCACTTGTTGAATTTTAGATAGGCGTATAACGTGTCTTTGATTTAGCAAAGTACCTTTTGGTGATAAATAAATCCTGTGTGCTTTTCTTTCTGGATCAATTGCAGTAATCGCATCATGTAAAGGCTGTGGGGTCATTACCATTCCAACGCCACCCCCGTAGGGCGTGTCGTCGCATTTTTTATGTTTATCCTTTGAATAGTCCCTTAGATTATATACATTCAATTTGAAAGCGTTATCATTTTGTGCCCGTCCTAATACGCTTTCGGACAATACTGAATATATTTCTGGGAACAAAGTTAATACATCAAATATCATCATAAACAGCAACTTTTACAAGTTCATCAGATGACACTGTTATTTTAGAGGTTTTAAAATCTATGTCTAGAATAACAGTCTTAAGGGCAGGGAACATTAAGTGTTTTGTTCCATTTACACAATAAACATCGACACCCCCTGTCTTTATAACACTTTCAAGAGTTCCATAGACGTTTAGACCATCTGTAATTTCCATCCCTACTAAATCTGCAATAAAATATTCATCAGCAGCTATAACAGGTCGGTTACATGAATCCACATAAATGTCTTTGCCATGAAATTTTTCCGCATCATTTCGTGTAGTTACATCGAGCAATCTAATAATCAAATTAGTATTTGCAACACGTATATCTTCCGTTTTATATTCTACATTATCGATAAAAACTGATTTTATTGTAGTAAAGTCTTCTGGTGTGTTAGTTAACGGTAATACTTTTAATTCACCTTTAATACCATGAGCACGTAAAATCTTCCCTACCAAAAGATGATTATTCAGTTTCTTCAATTTGGAGGTCATAGGACACATTGTTATTGTGTGATGCAGTCTTAATAAAAGTTTTTAATGCTTTTATCATTCGACCATTTTTCCCGATTATTTTTGCCACATTGCTTTGTGCGGTTAAAATCTTTATTACACTATTCATTCCATCTTCAAGAATTACTATTTCATAAGTCTGTTCTGGTAGGATGTATTTTAAAAGAAAATCTAAAAGTTCGTGCATAGTCTACTCCATTTTTAAGTTTAAATTATTATATAATAAAATGGTATAAATTTCAAGAGAATTGACACGGATCTTGACTTAATAATGTAAAAAATATAAATATTAGCAAGAGTCAATAAACACAGAATATTATATTAATAGATCAAACTTACAAGGGGGAGATGAAATCGATTAAAAAACCGAGGCAGTTTCTTATTACCGATACCCAAGCCTGCTGAAACAATTAAAATAGATTTTTGGCTATTAGACATATATAATCCAGCAGTATACTTCGGGAAAAGTTCACCATTAGGCGATACTATACCTCTATTAAAAAGTCGTATAATTCCACCGTGAGTATGCCCTGAGAAAACCACAGCATTTGCGCTAACAGAGCACGGAATATTATATATAAATGGGCGATGTGATAAAATTAATAATGGTGTTAACAAATTCAAATTCTGAAGATCAATACTTTCAAAGCTACAATTGTCAGCGAGGCCAACTATTAAAAAATTCTGGTCGCGAATTTGAATCTGACTAATTTCATTATCTAAAAACACAATTCCAGTATCCTTAAGTGTTTCTTTAAAGATGTAAAATTGAGCGTTTGCTACTTCGTGATTACCGCTTACAGCAAACACACTAGCGATTGTGACTAGTTTTTCAAGAAATGGCGTTAGATTAAGAAAATCAAGAGCCGATGCTCTTACATCCACAATATCGCCTGTTAAAAAAATATAATCTGGGTTAAACAAATTAATCGATTCAATTATTTCAGTAAGCTTGCCACAATCAAATGGATAATGTAAATCACTAAGGTGTGCTATTTTGACGGATCTATTAGATTCTTCAAATATATAAGTTAATTCATCAGCAAAAATTTGTTTGGAATATAAAGCCCCTACAACAAACGATGCAATAAGGACGATTATTATGAGGATTATAACCAAAATAACCTTAATGGATGTAGTCATATTTATATAGTATATGCACTAAAACTAGATAAAACACAAGGTGGCAAATGCAAATCTCAACCAGAACAAAGTTTTTCTCATGGCATTTATTAAATCATTGTAGAATAACAATTTAAATCTATGTGTGTGAATCATCGTGATTTTACGTGTCATGACTTAATACTTTTTTGATTTCGTTAGTTTAAAGTTGCTTGAATGGTGTAGGATTGTCAACACAAGCTGGGAGACTCAAGTAGGGATTAATTGCTTTTCAGAATGAACATCGATTAGTGAATCCTATAAACTACTGCATTTCAATATTTCTTATGCATTACTCCATTAGCCATAGCTACAAATTGAGTGTAAATAATGATCCACTAATGAAATCTCCATAACTAATATTCTTTTTAACACTTCGCATATTTTCAGACAGCAAATTTAGAGTTTATTTTATAACCGCATCAAGATATTTGTTTTGTGCAAAACTAAAACAACTTCATTTTGCGGTCGGTTTTTTTTAAGATCTCTTGTGTGTTGATAAGCTCGTTTGCGTTTGCAAAGCATTTGTCTGCAAAGATAAAGGTGCCAACCTCTGGAAAGTCATGCAGTATTTGCTCAACCGATTCTAGCGTGATGGGCTGTATGCAGACAATGACTTTGTAGGCATAGGCCGATATGATGTAGACTGTGGTGCCGTTGACACTAAATTCTTCGACTGGAATGGTCAGAAAAAGACCAAATTTAAGCATAATCTCGTATAGTATATCAATGTCATTTCGGTCACTCAACAAGTAGAGGATACTTTCTTGTATGCGCTTTGCAACTTCCGCTTCGTTCATAGTCGGAGAATTGTCCCAAATCTTAAGATTGCTTGAATCGAGCTTAAAGACTTTAAAACCGATGTCTAAATCAGTAGTGAATAATGGTTTGCCTCCCTTGATCTTTTCACCAGCGCGCCGAATTCGTTCTTTGCCAATTTCACAAAAATTTTTATATCCCGCCTTATACGCTTCGCTGCTTTTGTCTGTCTGTTCGGGGATTTGAACCATAATAAATTTTAGTTTGTCACTGCCTTCTGCATTAACTTGCATGACTGCATGTGCCGTGGTCGCAGAACCAGAAAAGAAGTCTAAAATAGTGTCACGTTCTTTTGCTTGTGACATTTTAATAAGAACTCTAATCAGATCCACAGATTTAGGAGATTGAAATATTTTTTCTTTAGTATTAAATAAGGCATTAAAAGTCGACTGTCCTTTTTCTGTATAATATTCTTTTTCAGTCCAAATCGATTTTACTTGTTTTCTTACGATTTCACCGTCTTGCATTGCATAGGCTTTACGGTAAATTTTCCACGCCCCATTGACTTTTTTAGAAGAAAGCAAATAGATGTTTTGAAGAGCATTATCTTGTCCCCATGTCCAGCAACCATTAAAGCCATCGTCCCAAATGGGATAGACCTCTATATCATTTTCAGTGCGTTTTAAAGAAATTATACCATTCGCTCCGACGTAAAATGGATAATACAAATTTGGTCTATTATGTCGTCCAAATTCACGATGCGTATTTCTCAATTCTAATTCCCGGTAACGTCCATTTTTATCTTCAAACGGATAATCATTTTTTATTTCCTCATGTGATTTTTCTATAGATACTGCGCCTTTTTGCAAAATACTTTTAGAATAACATAAAATGTATTCATGGCATGTGGCAACATACATATCTTGCGACCGGCCTTTAGGATTACAAAGTAGCGAAATTTGAGCGACAAAACATTCTTCTCCGAAAATTTCATCACAAAGCTTTCGCAGGTTGAAAACTTCATTCTCATCTATTGAAATAAAAATGATACCTTCTTTCTCTAATAAATTTCTAGCAAGCTTTAATCTGGGTACATCATATTAAGCCAGTTAGTGTGATAGCGTCCAGCAGTTTCTGAATTTGACTTTAAGGCCTGTCCTGTGACTGCTTTGTAATGACTTAAGCTATCCGCAAAATCATCCTCATACACAAAATCATTGCCTGTGTTATAAGGTGGGTCAATATAAATCATTTTGATTGAGTTAAGATAGGATGACTGTAAAAGCTTAAGGACCTCCAAATTGTCGCCTTCTATGTAAAGGTTTTCGGTCTTATCCCAGTTTCTGCTCTCATCAATGCATGGACGTAGAGTACCTATGCTCGGTTTTCGCATAAGTCGGATCGCATCCTGTTTACCCTTCCAATTCCACGTATAACTCTCAGCTCGATCCTCAACCTCTGCGCCCAAAATCTCGCGCAGTCGTTCAAAATCTATTTTCCCATCAAGGACGACTTCGGGGAACAGTGTTTTCAACTGCGCGATGCTTAATTTTGTAATATTCATTGATTTTCCGTCTATTCTATCCATTATTATTTTCCTTATTTAAACGAGATTTATAATATATTAAAAAATGATCTACTCAGATGATTAACCCGAAATCTTAAATTTGCAACTGTTTAAAGCACAGCATTTCATGTCTATATCCTAGTAGCTTAAAGTTTGTAATATTGCAGAATAACTACATATAGTCATTTTGTAATGGTTAGTCGATTATTTGAGAGTTGAGGACGACTAGATATTTTTTTTAAATGTTTCCCAGTCTTTTGCTAGTTTAAAACCAACGTTTTGATTTAGACTCTGAAAGTGCGCCTTCCCGCAGTGTATCTTAATATCTTCAATATGCCTTAACTGTGAACGATCTAGACTACCTTTTGTTTCAATAATAAAGCAAAGCTTTTGCTCTCCGTCCTTTTCAATATAAACGGCCCAGTCAGGGCTATATGCACCGACAGGGGTGCATATCTTGAATTTGTCTGGGATCTTAAAGAACAGCTTTACATCGGGATCAGTATCCAGTTTTTTGCTAAAATCCTTCTCCACATTACTTTCGTCAAAAATGATATGGTCGTAAATGCTATGCTCAACCTTGATGACACTATCGAGGTAGGATATCACATCGGTTTCTTCTTTTCGCTCGAAGAGTTGAGCAAGCGAATATTCCTGACCATCGATCCGCGTGTACTCAATTCCTTCGATTGCCATATTGTTTTTGTGAAAATTGATGATTGTCGTGACTTCCTCGATAAATCTTTGCGGGTTGTTCATAAAGTCTTTGATGCGACTGCTGCCTAAGATAATGCGCCCTATGTTTGAGCGAGGCATACCAGTATTTTCTGCTAAGATGCGCACAATGTCAGGTAGCGGGGATGAAACCTCGACATTTCTCGTCCCCTCCCAAACTTTTTGAGCCGAGACGCCAGATTTTTCGAGATTGATTTTCGCGATTTCGCGTAGCATCTTTGCTTTTGGGATTACTTCCATCGCTTCAATATCCGACACACAGCGGTGAATGAATTCGTCAATTCGGATATTGACGCGGTAATAGGTTTTGAATTTGATACGATTCCAAATTTCCATAAATTTCGGATCGGCAAAAACATCATCCTTACGCTTAACTAAAATTTGCTCACGCGACTGTCTAACCTCCACCTTTTTGTCAGCAGAACTCATAATGAGAAGCAACTGTTCTCGCACCTTTTCAAACCGTGCTGGCAAATTCACCGAGCCAGTTGCAAGGTGATCCTTCAAGGCCCTTTTCATTTTGCCACTGTGATCAATATAGTTATTCTTACGCAGGGCTTCTAGCAGTTCATTACTATCATCATAGGTCATCACCGTATTGTTTCCATTCTCGTCCTTATATGACAAGCCTACAAACATAACGATGTCGAGAATTCCAAATTTGATACCCGTCTCTTGTTCGATTTCTTTTTGCAGGGTATTGGCAAATTCGGTAAAGCTTTCGCGGGCAATCACGCTAAGTACGTTGATCCTTTTGTCATCGATTCGCTCGCCAGTTTGATCAACGCAAAGCCTGAGCCCACGACCGATCCTTTGACGGCAGGTAAATACAGTACGGTTCTCGATCAGGGTACAGATTTGGAACACGTTTGGGTTGTCCCATCCTTCTTTCAGCGCCGAATGAGAGAAAATAAAGCGCAATGGAAAGTCAAAAGATAAAAGCTTTTCCTTGTCCTTCATGATTGCGCTGTAAGTATCGTAATCATCTGTTGTATCGCCTTTGGTGTCTTTTAGCCTACCTTTTTTATCTTTGGAAAAATAGCCGTCATGAACCTCACATGCTTCTTGATTAAAAAAGCTTTTGACTTTGGCAAAGCGGTGTTGGTTGATCAGCTCGGCATAGCATGCTTCGAACATTTTTGCATAAATGCCTTTTGAATCGGCGCTATAGTGATCGCGATATTTTGCAACCTCGTCGATAAAAAACAGAGACAGAACCTTAATGCCTTTATCAATTAATCGCAACTCAGTATTTAAGTGTGTTTCAATGGTTCGCCAGATTTGTTCGCGTTTGATTGACAGTTCGTCGATCGATCCTGTGGTAGTACCCAAAGGAAGGCGCACGGTGTTGGCAAATTCGATCTCCTCGGATCCCTCTGTAGCATTAATGCTTGTTACTTGATAACCAGCATAGATATCGCGTCCAGTCTTAAATTCTAGAATGTCGTTTGTAAAAACTCTAAGCGTATCGCGTTTGACAAGGCCGTCTTTTTTCTTAAGATCCAGCTCAAGGCGGGCAAATATTCTGCCGCCTTTTTCGACGCCAGTTTGCAATAATTTTATATAAGGCTTGTTATAATCGTCGATTACGCTGTCGTTGGCAACGCAGATTTGTTTGACGATGCCCATTTGATAGGCATCAACGGGTGTGATTCGATAAATAGTATTAACTTTTTCCTTATGTGTAGCCGAATAACGCAACTCGCATAATGGGGATAGTTTGTTGATTGCCTCGCGCGCTTTTGCTGTTCCATCCACGCTTTGTGGCTCGTCAATAATAACGATAGGATTGCACTCGGATAGATATTCTCGGGCAGACTTGTCCATTTTGTCTGATTCCTGATTAAAGAGATTTTCATCTTTTTTAATAGCGTCTATATTTACGATCATAACCTCTAAATTTGGGGACAAAGCATAATCGCGTACATCTTGCCGCCGCTTAGAATTGTAGATAAAGTAGTTCAACTTTATGCCGTCGTATTCCTCGGTGAAATAGTCGTAAGTGACTTGAAAGCTTTTATACACGCCTTCGCGAATTGCGACGGAAGGCACAAGGATCACAAATTTTGAGAATCCATACAGCCGATTCAACTCATAAATAGTTTTGGTATATACAAAAGTTTTGCCAGTGCCAGTTTCCATTTCGATGTTAAAGCGCAATGGGGACTCCTGATCAGCGCCAAACTCGGTCAATGGTAAAAGATTCCGTTTCTGCACAGCCCGCATATTTGCTTGTATCAGATCCTGCGATAAACTAAGAATATTGCCATAGCCCAAAAGGTCACCGCCCATATAATCTTCTAAATGCAATTTGGACATTGAAAAGCAGAAATGTTTTCCTTCTTGGCCCAAAAACAGATTGCATGCGCTCCTGACTGCGTCTTCTTGAAATTGCTGGTGCTTAAATTTAAGTTTCATAGAGTAACCTCATAAAAATACGGGGTAACCCCCCAATCGATTTTAGTGGCATAAATAGAATCACATCTAATTTTTTTGTCTATATCAAAGACATTATTTTCATTATCGAAAAAAGTATTGCCCAAAGTGCAATCCAGTTTTTCCACGTGATCGTAATTTGTGTATTTAAGAAGTTCACCAACATAGAATATTTTAAAAAAGCAAATAGAATTTTCATTTTTTATGTTGTTAAAAGCTTTTTCTATGACACTACTTTTAAGGCATTCAACCTGTCTACATGTAAACAAGCGCCATAAGCATTTGAAACGCGAGGTGATGTGTTTTTGAATGATTATTTTAACCACGGTTTTTTCAATAACATCAGACATTTCCATTTTTATCCTTGCAATAAATCTAGTTATATTCTTCATTAAAACAACCTTATTTTACGTTCTGATTTTTTTAGAATCTTTTGTGTGTTGATAAGAGCGTTAGCATCTGTAAAACACTTATCTGCAAAGATAAAGGTACCGATCTCTGGATAGTCAAGTAGCATTTGTTCAACCGATTCCAGTGTGATTTGTGACTGCAAACAGATAAATACTTTATATGTAGGATTTGATACAATATAGCCCGTAGTGCCTTTGATGGAAATTTCTTTGACAGGCAAGGTGATTGGTAAGCCATATTTGAGCATAATTTCGTACACCATATCAATATCATTGCGCTCGCTCACTAGGTAGAAGATATTTTCTTGTATGCGATTCATGACTTCCATTTCATTGTCCGAAGGTGAATTGTCCCAAATTTTCAGGTTGCTAGAATCCAGTTTAAAGACTTTAAACCCGACATCTATGTCTGAAATGAGCATCGGGTTGTTAGCCTTGATTTTTTCACCAGCCAGACGAATACGTTCTTTGCCAATCTCACAGATATTTTTAAAGCCCGCCTTGTATGCCTCGCTACTTTCCTCCGTTTGTTCTGGCAACTGCACCATAATAAATTTGCGATTGCCATCGTCGTCAGAATTTATCTGCATAATCGCGCGAGCAGTCGTTGCAGATCCAGAAAAGAAGTCTAAAATTATGTCATCATTTGTAGTAGAAAAGGCTAATAGTTGCTTTAGTAATGCAATGGGCTTTGAATAATCGAATGGCGTCACATTAAATATTGAAAATAAATTTTTCTTTGCATTATCGTTTGAGTATTGATTATCTACAAATTCCAAAGATGATAGCGCTTTCCGTCTTTCAATTTGTAGTATTTCAAACCCAGAGCTTGTTTTTTCTAGAGCCACATTTTGATAAGTTTTTGTATATATTCTTGAATAAGCCTCATAATTTTTTACAACAATGAATCCATTCTGAAGGCCAAAATCAAATAGTTCTTTACTCCATCGCCATGCCCAATCAGCGCGATTAAAATTGCCTTTTTTACGTTCTAAATATTTCTCGTATGAGTTTCCAGCATAAAAAATTTTTCCATCTATTTCAATGGGATAATCTAGACTTGGACTATATTGCAAGCTATCATAATCTAAAGTTTGGTTTAGTTTGTATTTCCCTCTTAACGCCAAAAATTCATCTTCAAATTTATAACCGTCATCCGTATGGCGCTGTAAATAAAAGTTTGTAGTATCTGTTTTCGAGTAAAGTAAGACATAATCATTGTTCTTTGCTACGGCATCAGTCGTTTTCCCTGCTTTTTTTGTGATGCGTGGAAAACATGCAATAAAATTATCTTCACTAAAAATCTCATCGTAGAGTTTTTTTAAGTTAGCTTGTTCGTTATCGTCAATAGATATAAAGATTACACCATCCTCGCGCAAAAGGCTTCTTGCTAGTTTTAATCGTGGGTACATCATGTTTAGCCAATTTGTGTGATATCGCCCCGCAGTTTCGGGATTTGACTTTAATGCCTGTCCAGTGATTTTTTTATAATAGTTTATGCTGTCGGCAAATTCATCTTCATAAACAAAATCATTGCCCGTGTTATATGGAGGGTCTATAAAAACGTCGTCTTTGACACAATGTCGATAGGCGCCGCTTGCCCGTCTGCGGCGCTGCACAGTGGCAGAAACCGCTTGATACAAGGGCTTTTGTCGATTTCGGCTTCGCATCGGAGCGAGCCGTTCGGTTCTATCTATCGTGTTCAGCAAACGGTCTCACCTCCGTTCTGTGTTCGTCTCTCCGACATTTGCACCCTTTTGATTTCACCGCCAGAGGAAACGTCAAAAGGTTTAGGCATCGTCAAATTGTTTAGGGCAATGTCAAAAGGTTTCATTTTGCTTTAGCACGTAGTAAACCGATTTTGTTTTGCCCACTTTCTCAATCACGTTCTCCTTCGTCATTTCAAGCAAAATAGCGCGGACACGCCCATCGCTCAATTTGAATACATCGGCAAAGTCCGCAACAGTGGCCTGACCGTGCGTTTCAAGATGTTTGATGATTGCGTTCTTCTTTTCGCTTGTGCTATTCGCTTGTGTTATTCGCTTGTTATTCGCTTGTTTTTCGCTTGCACCTACAAGCGGAATAATGGTTTTGAAAATATCGCCTTCTATCAGTTCCGGCTTGCCGCCCGAGTAGAGCTTTGTGTATTTCATGAGATTGCGTACACCTGAACCAAGAGTGTCAGCATAGCCGATGTTAACAAAGAATCGTGCGAGTATAGGATTCTTTGGATATGGTTCAAAATTCTCGGGGTCAATATGACCATGCCTGAGCGCACGATTCCAGTTTTCTGCAACAAGCCGCTCTTTTTCAATGATGATACGTGAGGGGAACGTCCCAGAATATTCTCTGTGAACGAGGATATTCGAGACAATTTCTTTTGCGATGTTGTCCCTTACGCTGATGTTGCGGTTGTCTATCAAAAAGAATGGGTCGTTTGTGTGCTTCGCGATAAATCCCATAATTGTATCGAAGCTCTCGATCAGGTTCGTTTCCACACGCAGCCTGTCATCGTAGCGGTCTGTGTTTTTGACTCTGAGTATGCAATCGGTAACATATCCGGGCGCTACCTGCTGGATGATTTCCTCGCGACCGAACAGTAAGATGGCCGCTCGGTTGAAGCCCTGCTTCCCGGTTCGAACATCTTCATCGTAAAGACCGGCACTTTTGATTATCTGCATATCCGACATCGTTTTCCACGGGTGATTAGGCATCCTCCCTACAGCCATATTCCTCACCATAGGCATCAGCTTATCCAAGAGCAAATGGTCTTCTCTTGCGTAGGGAAACACCTCGCGCTCGGTGAACTGATTCGATTTGCGCACTGACAGTTGCGCTACCAAATCGGTGGAGTTCGTGATGTCAAAATCCCCATCTTCATTGCGGTCATATATCCTGCCCGAGCAAGACTGTATCTGCGAACTCATAGGGATATAGGCGTGGAGAAGTAGTTTGCCGTCCAATTCCGCATCTTCAAGATTTAAGAAAAGCGACGGAGATGTCTTCTGCGGGTTGTTCAGCATGTTGGCGAAATTTTTCTTCATCTGTGTTGCAGCTTTAGGATTCACTCCGATGACTCCGCCGTTGTCCTTCACTCCGAGTAGAAGATGCCCTCCATAGCGGTTGGAAAACGAGCAGACCGTCTCCCAGACGCTGTTATTAAGTTCACTTACGCATTCCTTGCACTCAACCGTTATACTTTCGCCCTCAGTGAGCAGTTTTCGTATATATTAAGATGTCATCTGTTTGTACCTCCTTTATTATGGTAGAACTACAACTCATAATGCACTCACAAACTCATTGCTTGCAATAATGATATGCTCGTCAAGTTTGATGCCGAGCAATTCTCCGGCATCTTTAATCCGCCGGGTAACTTCTCTATCCTTATTCCCAACAGTCAATGAACCACTTGGATGATAGTGTCCGATGATTATTGAATTTGCTCTGTCATCGATTGCCGGGGCAAACACCTCGCGAGGATGAACCGGCGTCGAGGTAAGAGTTCCTATAGAAATTGTGTGTGCTCGTATAAGTCTCCTCGCCCCATCAAGTGTAAGCAGGATAAAATGCTCTTGCTTTTTATCTTTGATAAAGGCAAGCTGTTCAGCTGCTTTTTCAGAAGAATCAATTATGGGACGCGTCTGTTTTTCAAACTTTCGTCGCCAATACTCCAAAGCTGCAAAAACAATTGTGGACTTCGCATCACCGATTCCTTTGATTGCTTTTACATCCGCTATAGTAAGGTTCTCAATGCCCACATCATCAATCATACTGCTGAGTTTTTTGGCTATTTGCTTAACATTACTACCTTTGACTCCGCTTCCTATCAAGGCCTGAAGCAACTCGACATCCGTCAAGGATGCTGCTCCTTTTTTATTCAGTTTTTCGCGAGGCATATCTTGATTGCTCTGGATATCAACAATCCTCATTCTTTCTGTAAGGAACCGCTACCACCTGACTTGGAAGGCGGTGCGGATTCATCGGCGGCCATAAGTAGTTCTTCCTCTTCATATCTACTGCCGTCTACAACAGTAAGATGCGGAGCATCGTAAGTCGTATTAAACACCATATCCATAATCCACTTTTTGAGAGATGGATTACTGCTAATGTGTTTATATAGTTCAATGCCTGCGGACATGGACCCCAATATCGCATCCATTGTGGCACGGTCACTTTCGTCACGAGCATTTTGCGCATCACTGTTCTTTTTGGCGTTCTGATAAGCCTCGTCGCGATTTACTATGTCTGGCAGTTCCGCAATCTGTCGACGGACTTTGTCCTCATCAGTCCACTCGATGTTTCCAAACAAGTCGTGGAAAGTAGCGAGGATACTGGTAAGGTAATCCATCTCCGGCACAGGAATGCCTACATCAGTTCGGACTGGTATCGGGTCAATCTCCGCATCCTCATCTTCAAGAGCAATTGAAACCATCGTCTGAGCTTCGGCGCGATAGCTCTCCAAATCAACAGCTTCCAGAATACCCTCCGACAAATCGTCACCATGTGGTGTGGGTAACTTTGGAATCAACAACATTAGGAAGATAGACAAAATCTCCCACTCTATCGAGCCATATGGCAGTATTGCCGCAAGGAAATTATACGTCCGCACAAAGGTCTTAGCAGAACTTTTGAATAGAATCTGCTCCTCAACTTCCAAATCTATATAGGTTTCGCGGCAATCATCAAGTATTGGGTCGAGTTTGTCGCGTTCGGCATTCCCGAGGTATAACTCAACTAATTTCTTTGTCTGTGCGTCATCATACACCTGCAACCCAGATAGAGTATTAATTAGGTCGTTCAGCTTGTTTGGGTCGGTTTCGGCTGAGAGGATGGTAGTCCTGTAGTACCGAGAAAAAGCCTCTCCGATATCCTCCGAGCGATTAGCAAAATCAAGGACGAATGTATCATTCTTTTGCGGGGCGGCACGGTTCAGCCGAGAAAGCGTCTGAACCGCAGCAATGTCCGTCAATGTTTTGTCGACGTACATGGTATGCAGTAGGGGTTCATCAAATCCCGTTTGAAATTTATCTGCGACCACAAGAATGCGATATGGGTCAGTTTTGAACTTCATTTCTATCTGCGAATTTGGAAAGCCGTTAATATCGGATTCCTTGACGGATTTCCCACCAACCGTTTTTTCTCCTGAGTAGGCGATAATAGCTTTATAGGGACTTCTGCGTACTCTGAGACATTCGCCAATCGCATAGTAATACTCAATTGCCCGCTGAATGCTGCTCGTGACCACCATTGCACGAGCCTTGCCTCCGACCTTACCCTTAGAAACTACATCAGAGTGAAAATGCTCAACGATTATATCAGCTTTTTGCTTTATGGCGTACTCGTTGGATTCCACAAACAGGCGAAGTTTCTTCTGTGCGCGCTTACGGTCAAACTGCGGGTCATTCTCAACGGTCTTGGCGATGCGATAGTAGCTTTGAATCGGCATATAGTTCCGTAGCACATCAAGGATAAAACCTTCTTCAATCGCCTGTTTCATCGTGTAAACATCGAATGGGCGATGCTTTATCTCGTCGCCTTCCTGATAAGCGATGCCGAACATTTCAAGGGTCTTGTTTTTCGGTGTGGCAGTAAACGCAAAATAGGAGGCGTTTTTCACCATCTTTTTCCCTTCGATGATGGTATTGATTTTGTCCTCCAGTTCATCGTCATCCTCGCCAGTGGTGCCGGAAAGAGCGATGTTCATCTTCGCGGAAAGCCGTCCGCTCTGGCTGGAATGTGCCTCATCTATGATGATGGCAAACTTCTGCCCTTGGTGGAAGGCGCTGATGTCGTCCAGTATGTACTGGAACTTATGCACGATGGTGACAATGATTTTCTTGCCCTCGGCGAGAAGTCTCTTCAAGTCGCCGGAATTGACAGCCCAGCCGACCGTGCTTTGCACCTGCATGAATTTGCGGATGGTGTTCTTAATCTGTTTGTCCAGGTTCACGCGGTCGGTGACCACGATAACAGAGTCGAAAACCCCATGCACACCGCTTTGAAGCGTCACAAGCTGATGGGCGAGCCAAGCAATGGAGTTTGACTTGCCGCTGCCCGCGCTGTGTTGGATAAGGTAACGGTTCCCAACACCGTCCAACCTCGCCGTAGCGAGGAGGGCTTTGACAGCCGAAAGCTGGTGGTAGCGCGGGAATATCTGCTTCTCCGACTTCTTCTTTGTGTCTTCATCCACTTCAACGATGACCTGCGTATAGTTTTGAATGATGTTGGCAAGTTCTTCTTTGACAAGAATCTGCTTCCAGAGGTAGTCAGTCTTTATGCCGCTTGGGTTCGGCGGGTTGCCAGCGCCGTCCTTATAGCCTCGGTTGAACGGCAAAAACCACGAGGACTTGCCTTTGAGTTCGGTACACATCTTGACTTCATCATCGTCGACGGCAAAGTGGACGATGCACCGCTTAAACTCGAACAACGGCTTGTTGGCGATGTCGTTCGGGTCGCGGTCGTGCTGGTACTGATAGACCGCATCGCCGACATCCTGCTTGGTGAGCCTGTTCTTGAGTTCAAACGTGATAATCGGCAGACCATTCAGGAACACAACAAAGTCCACCGCCAGTTGCGGGTTCTCTTTGGAGTATTGCAGTTGGCGCGTGACGCTGAAGATGTTCCTGTTGAACAAATCCTGCGACACGGGGTTGCCCTCGGACGGCAAGACGAAGAATAAGTCAAACTTTGCCTGCTTGTAGCGGAACTGCTTTCGCAGGACTTCAATAACACCGTCCTTGGATATCTGACCACTCAGATAGTTGAGAAAAGCTCTGCGCTCGTTGGGATTTGACTCAAGGCGCAGCTTCACCAACTCGTCAGGCTGGGTATCTTCCAGAAAGCGGAAAAAGCGCGCCTCGTCGAGGGCGAAGTCCTTGTTGTACTCGCCTTTCCCGTATAGTGCGCCAGTCTCATATCCATTATGGAGGGCAAGCCAATCGGTGATGATAGTTTCAAGCCTTTTTTCGCTTGTATCAGTCGTCGGCATCTTCCTCTACCTCCTCAATTTCATCTGTGCTGGCTTCATTGTCGATTTCCGCATCGTCCGCTTCTTCAGCGATGGTGTCCTCAGCCGAGAGGTCGGGGACTTCTATGTCACGCACGTCCACTTTGCCGGTAACCACGTTGGATATCATCCTTGTGCGATATTCGGTGATGAGTGCGATTTCCTTTTTCACCTCCGCTATCAGGCGTTCGATGTTCGTCCGTAGCGAATAGCAGTAATCCACGATAGCCTGTTGCTCCTCCACCGGCGGCAGGGGGAGAGCCATCCGTTTTATCTCGCCATATCCGATGCTCTGGCGGACACCGCCGCCCATGCTGTAAAACACCTTGCAAATGTCGTAAGAATGCAAGAGCAGGTAAAGATAATGCGGTAGAATTTCGTCACTGCGAGCCTTCAGGCAGGTGTACGCCGAGGTGATGATGCCGGTTTGGGAGGCGATACCCACACGCAGGCTTCGCTTGTCATTCTGCAAATCCGTCAGCCTCATGATGACGTTGCCATCATTTGCAATCTGGTAGGTGTCATAGGAAGCCGGAAGCAAGCCGTCCATCGTGTTGATGTCCTTGTTGACGATTTTGCCGTAGCTGAGTGACAGCAGGTTCTGGTTGTGAACAGTCTTATTCGAGACGCTCTGCTCCGCCGCTAACTCGAACAGAACACGCACATTCCAGTGGTCGGGAATCTCGCCAACCCATCTAATTTCGCTATCTTTTGTTACCACATCAGATTGCAAACCGCCGAATACAGCGTTCCGAATCTGCACATTTATCAATTCAGTCAGACGAGCTATTTCTTGTTTTTTCTTATGAATGAAATGGTTGACTTCTTCAATTTTCCAACCAAGGAAACGGACGATTTGGTCTTGCTCCTCCCGTGGTGGGAGTAATAAAGACTGCGCCGCAAATATTTCAAACGTAAAGTTTGTGGAGCGTTCCCGAATGCCACGATAAAGAGACTGAATATACCCAGTCCTCGCCACTTCGCGGAGTAACAAGGCATAAAAGTGGTTATTGTAATCACCCTTGGCAGTACAAACACTATATACCGGGGTGGATTTACCATCAGAATCCGAAACACCAATAGACCCCGCGAAGGCATCCATAACGTGTATAACAAGGTCTCCATTGCGAATGCCTTGATAGCCGATTTCTTTTGCTGATTCAGTAAATCCAGTGATGCGGCGATTTTTTCGCAAAGTAACAGTACCGTCACGAAAGCACGTGACCGTTTCGTCTTCAAGACGTACTGCACGTTTTTCCTTTCTGTACATATTTTTAGCACGACCGACTTTCCAATGAGAAGGAATGTCGCCTAACCAAGGCAAGTCAGATGCCCTATACTCTGGATACGAGTTCATCATCGCACCTCCGTGATTATCCCAGCAAGCATACCATCCGTATCGCGTTCAATCTGCTCAATATCAGCCATAATATCGTCGACTTCCCGTAATTGCGCAGGTTTGAAGAAATACTTCGTGAAGCTGATTTCGTAACCAATTTTGATATTATCTTTATCTACCCAAGCATCAGGGATATATGGCTGAATTTCGACTTCGAAAAACGCCTTGACTCCACCCATATATATGAACGGAACAACCTCTTTGTCTGAGAGACTTTTATCTGGAATAGTATTCCCGTCTTTATCCAATACGGAGTCAGCCGTTTCATCTTTCTCCGACAATGAGTTCATTACAGCATTGACAACGCCGTTTCGTTGCGCGTATTTCAGAACCTTGTACGCATCGATTCTTTGCAAGGCTTCAATTGCCAACTTGCGGAAATCCACAGTGCTTTTGTAGACGACCGTCTGGTCAATCGTCCTAAGTGCGCCCTGAACCATCTCAACTGTTATGCCTTTAGTAGATGTCAATTTACTTTCAGCCGACAAAAGGGCAAGCCTATCTTCAGAGGTCGAGTAGTTGTACTTCAAGGGGCGCAGAATCGGAACTTCCCAATAGCCGAACTCGCGGTTCTCAAACACACGGCTATATTCCGGGTCGGCTTGGTCAAACGCCTGATGTATTTCAAGTATCTGCGCGGCGATTTGCGGAGTTATCTCGCAGTTTTTTTCTCCCATATTTTTTCGTATGGTCGATTTGAGTGAGGTCGCATCGATAAGCTGAATCTTGCCCTTTCTCTCTTTGGACTTTTTGTTCGTCACAATCCATAGGTAGGTGCCTATACCGGTGTTATAAAAAATGTTCTCCGGCAAAGCAACGATGGCTTCCAGCCAGTCGTTCTCAATGATATAACGGCGCAGATTGCTTTCGCCCTGCCCCGCGCTTCCAGTAAAGAGCGATGAGCCGTTATGCACTTCGACAATGCGGCTGCCGAGTGGAGTTCCCGTCTTCATTTTGTTGATGTTGTTGGCAAGGAACAGCATCTGCGGGTCGCCGATATTGGGGATGATGCTGTATTCTGAGTCGCCGTTCCAACTGAACACAAAGCGGCTGTCGGTGATTTCCTTCTTATCCTTGTAGCCCCATGCCTCAAGGTCTTTTCTCCACGGAGTGCCGAAGGGCGGATTAGAAATCATGAAGTCGAAGGTCTCGCGTGCAAAGGCGTCGTTCGATATGGTCGAGCCATAGGCGATGCGCTCTGCCTGTTTGCCCTCGCCCTTAATCATCATGTCGGAGCGGGCGATGGCGTAGGTTTCGGGTTGAAGTTCCTGTCCATACAAATAAATGGAGACCTTCTTGCCACACTCGTCCGCTATTGATTTCATACGTTCTTCTGCAACGGTCAGGATGCCACCCGTGCCACAGGCACCATCATATATGCGGTAGGTGGTGTTCGCTATCTTGTCGGCAAGCGGTGTGATAGCAAGCTCTGCCATAAGTTCTACGATATCGCGAGGCGTGAAGTGTTCACCAGCCTCGGTCACGTTGTTCTCCTCGTTGAATTTACGGAGTAGTTCCTCAAACGCTGTACCCATAGAATGGTTATCGAGAGCAGGTAGCTTTATCGTTTTACCATTATCTTGATAAACAGGACGGCTCGACAAGTTGATTCGTGGGTCAACAAACTTCCCAACAATCATGCCGAGAATATCGGTTTCTGAAAGTGTGTCAATTTCATTGCGAAACTTAAATTTGTCTATTACCTCCTGCACGTTTCTGCTGAAGCCATCAAGGTAGAGGATGAAATCATTTTTCAGCTGTTGCTGATTCGTCCTCGACTTCAGGTCTTTGAGGGTAAAAGGTGAACTGTTTACAAACTGCTCTTTGGCAATTGTCTTCAGCGCATCATCTTGGTCGATGATGCCCTGCGCGTCTAAAGTTTTTTTCATTTTCAGTACAGCCTTTTTCGTAGGCTCAAGCACCGCATCAAAGCGCCGTATGACAATCATCGGGAGAATGATTTTACGATAGTCACCTTTGTTGTATATTCCAACCAAACAATCGTTGGCGATATTCCAGATAAATGAAATTAACTGGTTATATGCTTGCTGCTCCATATATTTAGATACGCTCCTTATTTTTAGATTCAGATGAAAACTCGTCATCAGTAACTTCCATGATATCTCCGATGTCGCAGCCAAACACCTTACAAATTTTCACAAGTATTTCTGTATTGATGTTTTCATTTTTACTTAATTTAGCCAAGGATGTGGTACTCATTCCAGTGGCTTGCCGCAGATCTTTCTTTTTCATGTCATTATCGATTAACAACTTCCACAGTTTTTTATAACTGACCGACATCTTCAGCACCTCGCTTTCGTTACTGTTCTTTAGTATAGCACATACCAAGCGAAAACTCAATCTTTTTTTCGTAAATAAAGATTTTTATTGCGCGCATGCGGATTGCTAGTAAGTTGCGAATTGTTTTGTTTGAAACTATTGACAAACACACATGAGGGCCGTATAATGTTAGATATAAGCGAACACGCTAACACTTTACAGGAGGGAATCACAATGGAGAACCGTTTTGGTAAGTACATCAAAGCGAAGCGCAAGGAAAAAGGCATTAACTTGCGCAAATTTGCCGAATTAATCGACAAAATGGCACCTGCATATCTCAGTGACATTGAGAAAGGCAACCGCTATCCGCCTGACCGTGACAAGATTGCAAAAATGGCAGAGGTGCTTGGTCTCGACGCAAATGAAACCGCCGAGCTTTATGACCTTGCTGCATTTGACCGTGCGTCTGTGGAAAAAGAAAAAAGCAGTGCTGTTGCATCTGACCTCCCTGAATACATTATGAGCAACGACAAACTCCGTGTTGCTTTGCGCATGGCTCGGGATTCAAACGCAGGCGATGACGACTGGATTAAAGTCATCGAGATGCTTGAAGGTAAAGGAAGTGAGAGCGAATGACAGGAGGCAAGGGGATGTTTTACCTCGACTACGACCTCCCGCAACTCATTAGGATCGCTGAAGACAAACTCCGTTCTTTTGATGAGGAGCGACTTAAAACTCCAAAGCCTCTTGACGCATTCGATTTCATCGAATTTGAAAGTGGGCTTAATCTTCAAACCGACCCGCAGCGACTGACACCGAATCTTTCGATTTGGGGTCTGACCGCATTTAATGATGGGCATTGGTGGATATGGCCGGAAGGCGAGGATATGCCCCAAAAGCACCCAGTCAAAAAAGGCACTGTCCTCATAGACGAACGGTTGCTTTTATCAGATGCGAGCATAGGCTGGCGAAACTTCACCGTTCTTCATGAGGGCTTTCATTGGGTATTGCACCCTCGAGTTTTTAAGCGTCAGGAGGTTGTTTATCAGCGACACACAAGCAGAGACAGCGTCTCAGCGCGTATTGGGAATAAGAAGCCCATGTTGTCAGGCATTCAGATAACAGAATGGCAAGCCAATGCGGCTACAGCTGCTTTTTTAATGCCGCGCGAAGCTGTGACCTTTGCATTTCGAGAGGTGCTACAAGTCCCGTCCACCAAAACGCTTCCTATGCAATGGACGCTCCCGATTGATGTGAAGATTTCCGAAATCGCCGATATGTTCAGTGCATCCTATTCAGCTATGAAATATCGTTTGTCCGACCTTGGACTGCTAACTGGCATACCCTGCTGTTCCGACTTCACAGAGTTTATCTGAAAAGATACTAATGATTGTAAGGCATATTTTTTAAGCATAATGTTAGAAAAACGCGAACACGCGAAATAATAACGAAAGAGGTGATGCCTATGAACTATGAAGCCAAACACCCGTCGGTGGAGCGAAAAAAATCACGTTACCGACAGCGTTACCGACAGCGACTTCCTTGCCCCGCCTGTGGGTTTAGGGTCATTGATGCGGAAATAGATATTCACTCCGAGTTACACATTATGGAGAAAGGTGACTCATGGAATGGCGATTACTTTGCCAAATGTGAACGCTGCAAATCTGACATCGGCATCCGAAAAATTGAATAGAACCATCTGTACTTAAACAGAGCACAACGCAAATGTCGCCACCGGCGGCAGAGATTAAAAATGACGGATGAGCCTGACAAGTAGCTTTTTAGCTATGCGTTAAGGTTCGTCCTTTTTGCTTGTTGCGGCTGCCTTGTCAGACTCCTCCCGGAATTCGAGAGGAGACAATCAATGAAAATCCAATACAAAACAGTCACAGGAATCATCGAAATCGAGGTCGCAGAGGAATGGGGCAACCGCATCCTTGAGTTTGACCGCCCTGTTTGGCGGCGGCGCGGATACGCCAACAGAGATAACGCTCGCCCCTGAAGCGGAAACTCCCAAGCAGAAGCCTATCACGCTGGAAGCGGTCAGGGCGGTACTTGCGGAAAAGTCCCGCGCGGGTCACACCGCAGAGATTCGGGAGTTGCTTGAAGCACACGGCGCGGCAAAGTTGTCGGAGATTGACCCTACTGTAAAATGATTTGCAACACTGTCTTTGCTCTGTTAGTCGATGCTTTTGGATAATGAAGTAAACCCATCTGCTCTACATATCCTGTGAAATGTAAGTAAAGCTAAGGATAGTCTGTTATATTATAATTTGTCTTTAATAGAAGCTATCCTAAATTCCGCTTAGTTAGGGACTATGATCATTAAATATTCCTTTTGGTTGGCACTTAATTAACCGACGGCATAATCATTCTCACGCGTTTTACCCTTAAGATTACGCGATTCTTGTAATTCTAAGCATGTGATACAATTTTTTAATTTTTTTGACATGCTGTTTATGCTATTAAGGAAAGGAATATTAAGAACATAAAACCTCTAAATATATCCTAAATTAGAGGTTCGCACATATAATATTCTCAAGTCCCGTTTTGCGATACAAAATACAGCTTTCTGCGGTCTCACACGTATTATGTAGATAGTATTTTACTAATATCTAGATAAAACTTTAAATTAAGATCCACAACCCACATTTATCAAATGTTATGACTTAAATCAGAGCGCGCATTCAAAGGAAATTAGAAATTTTTTTCTCCTCGATTTGAATAGCAAATTTAACAAGCGTATCTTTAAATACCGTATGGATTTGATTTAGATTTACTCATAAAAATGCACGATCACCATATTTAACTGCATTTGATGCTATATCAATAGTTTCTAAATCAAATATTTTTTTAATCATTATATAGGGTATGACAAATCTGTTTATAACAGAAACCTCATTTTACATAATTCACTTATATTTTTTAGATCCATATTCTACATCGAAAATAGAACAGGATGCTTCGAAGTCTAAATCAAGGATTATTAATGGTATTAACTAATGTTGACAAGCGATTGATGTTTCCAGTTGCATAACGAACATATAGAGATGTTTTTGTTTTTATTGCAACTAGTACTAAAGAGGTTTCACAATTGCAACATAAACAGCTATACCTAAGGCTGATATCATAATCTAGAAATATCTTTTTAAAACAATACGTATATACTGTGATAGAGAATAAGCAAATGCAACCGCGCCATATGGCTTAAATCATGGTTGATATCAATCTCCAATTCTTAGGGCATATTAGCTATAAATTACCCAAGAATAATGTCGTGTCGTTGTGTTGCCTATACCTAGTTGTCCGTTACCGTTATCACCCCAAGACCAAATGTCGCCTTCGGAATCTACAGCAAGCCCAAAATTAAAACCAGCGGCGACTGCAGCAAATTTAATATCGCTTCTAAAAATGGTTTCAGGGGTTGTTTTTTGTGATAAATTATTCACACCTAAACCTAGTTGCCCGTATGAGTTGAGCCCGAAGGACCATACCGTGCCTTGATTATCTATCACATAACTAAAGTTTGAACCTGCGGAGGCATCACGGAAACTAGAGATAGTTCCATCGCTTACAGTAACTTTGTAAGGGTTAAAAAGAGTTGCCGTTCCACCGTTACCTATCTGTCCGTTTGAATTATTGCCGCATGCCCATAATGAATTGTTTGAATCAATAATTAAACTATGATTAGTCCCTGCAGACACCGAAGTAAATTTTACTATTGCATTCATTCCGTCTAATATTGCAATCTGCACTGGAGTAGAAAAGTCGTCTTTTGCACTGCCATCAAAGCTACCAAGTTGTCCGTCACTATTGTTTCCGAACGCCCAAAGATTATTGTTTATGTCTATTGCAAAGCTGTGACTGCCCCCCGCGCTTACCGATTTAAATTTAGTAACCGTGTCATTTTCGCCTGCTTTTATTTGAACGGGGATAGTACTTTTAGTCTTTGAGCCGTTTCCGAGCTGCCCATGTGAATTGTATCCCCATGTCCAAAGATTGCCGTCTGAGTCAATCGCCATGCTATGCGATTCTCCCGCGCTGACAGCCACAATTTCTTTGCGAGGCAAAACATTGACAGGCGCATAGCGGGTGGTAGTTGTGCCGTCTCCTATCTGACCATATGCGTTAGATCCCCATGCCCATAAATTACCGTCAGCGTCTATTGCAAGGCTGTGCCTATTGCCTGCGCTCACAGCACGAAATTTTGTAATATTCTGCCCTGCTTTTATTTGCACTGGGGATGTTTTGTCGACCATTGTGCCGTCGCCTAACTGTCCATTACCATTATAGCCAAAAGCCCAAAGCTGACCCGATGTATCGATCCATAAGGAATGATAGCCACCAGCGCTGAAACGACGTTTATAGGTATCAGCAAGTGAATTTTTAGGTAGCGGGAGTCTGGTCCAAAACTCATCGGCTACCATAATGATATCGTTTATGTCTGGTGTATTGTCAAATTTTCCGTTTGCGCTATATTCAAGATAGGGGAGAATTGAGTTGCTTCGCACACAAGTCGACGTACTCCATCCAATCAACTCTTGATTATCAAGGCTTGTAGTAACAACATAGTAGAGATCTGCCACCGCATACATTCCGTATCTATACCAACCCGCTTTCTCACCGTTCCCACCTACAGTAAAGGACACCGAACTTTCCACGGCTGTTGTCATTATTTCTTCAAAAGAGGTTTCGGTTGAACTAGAGTTCTCCGATTCTGATTCCGACGATGACGTGTAATTATAGGTACCTTCGACAAGAAACTCAAATGATTGTTTCGTACTAACTATAAAGCCTACTTCAGTTTCTATGGACACTCCCCCGCCTATACTTCCGCCTATATCGCTTGAAGTAGAGTCGGTAAATCTCGAACTGCTTGTAGCTGTATCGACAAGCTTATTGCTGATAGACTTTTCGGTAACCGTTACCGTTGTTGATGTAATAGGCGTAACCCCATTGTAATAGAGTATCTGAGTTGTTGCGATATGCGTGTTCTGAATATGTCCCGCTTTTACAATATAATAATTAACAACTCCGTCAGAATATGAATCAACAACCTCAACGCCAAGTGACTCGCGTTCGACGCCGTCATCGCCAACGACCATTTCTCCAGGAGGAGCCGTAGCGGCAACTGGTTTTGCTTTTAAAGGTTCTTTAGCATTGCCCGTATTAATTTGAACCTTATTATCGTCACAGCCTACTAACGCAGAGAAGCTAAAAATCAACAGCATTACAACTACCAGTATTATTGAAACCTTCTTTCTCATTTATAACAATCTCCTTAAATCTCACTTCTGGGTGACGGTGTGCTTTTGTTTGTTGTATTACCGAGGCCGAGTTGACCGTAATTGTTATATCCCCAAACCCACAATTCGCCACTTGAATCAATCGCCAGGCTATGATAACCTGCACTAATAGCCCCAAACTTTATATAATTTGCGCTGACTGGATTTAAACTGCTCTTACTAATGAACGTGCCGTCACCTAGTTGTCCATAACTATTACTACCACATGTTAAGAGACTAGCATCCAAATCAATTACCATACTGTAATTGTTTCCCGCTACTATTGTCTTGAATTTAGTAATCGCGCCATTACTTGCTGTAATTTGTACAGGGCTATTTCTGTCGGTTGTTGTCCCGTCACCTAGCTGTCCATACGCGTTATATCCAAAAGCCCAAAGATAACCATTAGTATCAATCGCCAGGGAATGACTATTCCCACTGTCGATATAATTAAATTCGGTTATTTCATCTTCATTGTCTGTTTGAGCAGTTATTCGCACAGGAATCTTTTGGTTTTCATTCGTCCCTATTCCTAACTGCCCATAGTAGTTGTATCCAAAGCTCCATAGTCCTCCGTCACTGTCAATTGCGAGACTAAAATGATCGCCTGCGCTGATCGCTTTAAACTCTGATACATTTCCTTCATCTGCTGTTATTTGTACAGGATATGCAACGTCAGAGGTATTACCATTCCCTAATTCGCCATTTCCATTATGTCCCCACGAATACAAACGACCATCAACATCAATCGCAAGGCTATGTAAAAGTCCCGCACTTATCTGTGCGAATTTCTTTTTGGCGTATATTTTAACTGGCGTTATTCGCGTGGTTTTCGTGAAGTCGCCGAGTTGTCCGTAGTCGTTGCGACCCCATGCCCACAGATTACCCTCTGTGTCTATTGCCATGCTGTGATAATATCCCGCACTTACTGTTGTGAACGCGGTTCCCTCCATGATTTGAACGGGGGTTGTACGAGTTGTTGTAGTCCTATCTCCAAGTTGACCGTATGAGTTGTATCCCCAAGCCCATAAACTGCCTACGGGGTCTATATACAGAGAATGTGATGCGCTAGCGGAAATTTTCCCATCAAACATATTTTGACCTGTTTTTGACGGTGCTGGCAAGTCCTCCCAAAACCCATCTGGCAAATTCAAAATATTATCCGCTAAAGGTGCATTATCAAAGCTACCGTCCTCTGAGTATTCAAAATGTGGCAAAATCGAATTTGACCTAATACCGCTTGCAGTTTCAAAACCTATTAGTTCGGAATTATCAAAACTGGTAGTTAGCATAAAATAAATATCAACAATAGCATACAAGCCGTAGCGGTACCAACCTGCCTTTTCACCGTGTTCCCCAACCGTAAACTCTGTTGTGGTTGAATTTAGTGTGCTCAAGACCTCCTCAATTGCTGTTTCGGTCGCTCTTTCTGAGGAAGTGCTTGATGAGGAATTATCCGATGACGAATAATTGAAGCTTTGCTTAACATAAAAGCCGTTTTTAATTTCGAGTGTTTCGTTAAGACCCGTTGTTGACCCTGTACTGTTTGTCAAGGAATAGCTGTTTGATATAGTCGAACTTGTTGCATTTGCCACGGAATCGCTCGTCGTTGTGGTAACTGATGCGGTTATCGGAGATTGCCCATTGTAATATACTAAATGAGAAGTGGATAAGTGAGTATTGTTTATGCAACCCATATCAACCAGATAATAGTTTTGGAAACTGTCCGTATAAGAATCTAAAATTCTAAAAGGTAGTTCGGAATACCTTTTACCCTTTATAACGGTTTCGCTACTAATGCCGTTCATTTCCCATACGCCTGCGGCGTTCGCGTATAATAAGTCGTTAATTACCGCAGCCGATACTGGCTCAGCGTGTAAGGGCGTGGCGATAGCGGGCAACGTAGAATCTTCCCAAGGCTTATAATATAATAGAAGAGGCAGGGCTATTGCAATGCAAAGAACTATTGCAATAACAGGAATAAAAACTTTTAAATTAAATTTCTTACCAGAAGTATTAGAACCTGTTTTTTTAGAATTTTTTTGTTTAGTCTTAGTCTTAATAGTCTTCCGTGCCGTAGCTTTGGGCTGAGACACTGGCTTTGCGTCCTTTTTAGTCGTTTTTGTTTTTGTTGGATTTTTCTCTTTTTCCATAAAAAAAACCATCCTTATAATTGTGTTAATTTTACATGAATCTTATATTTGGAAATGCAATGCAATTTAAGTCTAATTATATCATAATTATGTATGATATACAATAATTTCCATAAATATTGCGAGTATTTATTTGTACAATCCCGTCATTTTTAGACATTTGTAGAATAACAGTATAAGAAGAGTTGTTGGGAAAATAGATCCAATTTCTGGTGCTAGGATATTTAAGCAATGCTGGTATTTATCAATTTTTGGGAATTACAATATTACAGTTTGCCAATATAATCTATTATCTCTTATAATAACCTCTTATTCTCTATCAGCTATCTATTATAATTATACAAACATTTGAGGTGTTTTTATTATATACACAGTAAATGTAATAACAGGACTCAAATCATTCTAAAATTAGCTATGGATATTTTTAAAGCATTGAAAAGAAATAAGCTCTTCTTCACATTTTCAAATGAAGAAGCTAATCATTTAATAAAAATATTGAACGGCCATTGTATAAGATATTCTAAAAATTGTATTCCAATTAACGTAGGCGATATTGTTAATAATATAGGAATTGTTATACGGGGATCAATTTTAAACTACACAATTAATCCAGATAATCAACAAAATATTGCCATAAGTAGAATCCACTCTGGGGGGATGCTAGGAATCATAGAAATCTTTACAGATGAGTTAAAATTCTTATGTTCATCAGTTATTATAGATGACGCAGAGATTTTATATTTAGATAACCCCCTCACATACATCCAAGAAAAATATGATGCAACGATAGTCGTTTTCATCAAAAAATTATTGAACCTGTTTGCTGAAAAACTCAAAAAAGAATGTGTCATTACATTCTAGGTAGCAGTTGATAGTTTAAGCAATTTCCCCATTATCATCTAACACAATCAAGAGTTTCTTAAGTGATTGGTTTCCTTGTGAGTTATCTTATCTAAGATTATTCTATGTGACTTCTAAACTAGCAGTTATTGTCTTACTAATAATATAGCTTACAAATTTTAGACGTCGTATTATCATTAAAATTAAACTAACTGGCTTTTTTTTTATTAAATCAGCAATAAATTGATAATAATATTGACAATGATAATCAATTTAGTATATTATTATATTACAATTTGTTTTTAGGCAGGTATCATTGGATGATATTTAAAATTCAAAAAGCACTGCATAAATTAGATGCAGACTATCCGTTGACCACAAATGCAGGTGACCCGATTTGCAAAATATCACGATTTCGTAATAGCTTTGTGGTTTCTAATAGCCGTGATCAACAGATTGCAAAAATGAGTTATGCTCAAAATAGTGCTAGTATTTCTGTATCACATGTTCTCACCGATTCCCCTGCTGTCATAATAGTTGATCGCGACAGGAACGGGAAATTCTATGTCTCTAGAGAAAACAATGCCTCGGAAAATGCAAGGTTTTCTTTACATATACCTGAAATTACCACAAACGGGAATATAACGGTTTGGGGCAATCCAAATCAGTATTCATTTGATATTTATGAAGGTCCAGATTTGTCCGCTAGCATAGTTCCGCTATTAGACGATGAAAAATATTATATGATTAATTTGAGTGACACTGCTAATCTCTTGCAAATGCTCTTAATCGTGATTTCAATGGAAGCCCTCAACTCAATTCCATCATAATATTATTTTCCTTTTCATTTTGAGTTTAGTAGTTTATTTTAGAATCTTTCTTTAATTTAGTTATAATTTTATTTATGTGGTTCAAATAGAGCTCCAATCGCTCATGTAAACTTTTACCAATTGATATATCTTTTTGCTGGATGGTGAGTTTGATGGTCTATAAAAATATTCGCACTGTACATTCGCTAATTAGCACAGGTTTTGCTCTTGCATTAATTCTTATACTAGGTGTAGCAATTTTAAATCCAATAGAAACTTCTCTCTTTTGGGGAGTGTCAGCACTAGGCACCATAAACATTACTTTTTATTTAATAATAATTTTATCCTACATTATTTATCTTCTTTTTCCCTCATTTGTAAAATTCATAAAGGGAATCTCTGATATTCTTTTATTTGTATCCTTGTTAATTACCTTGATTGTTTCAATTAATACTACATACAATAGTCAAGAGAGTTGGTTTTTAGCTTTTAACTATTTTATAAGAAATTTTGGATATTCTATAGGATTTGTCTTAGGTTTTGCCTGCGCTAGCGTGATCGGGAGCATTCAAATACTGACGGCTATGGATCCTGCTCCTGAAAGTACTAATAAAACTTATTTATATCCTTTCATAATCCTTATCTCATTTTTTGCTTTTACAATATTGCTAATGGCCGTATGGCGTTATTGTAGCATGTTTATATTATTGATTATCATGCTAGTTATTGCTACTGTTAGTGCTATGATAGTGACAATTCTGATTGGTGGCAAAAAGACTATAAATACCCCGCAAATCGATCCTGTGGGATTTTTTAAGCTAGTCACTATTCGACCAGTTTTTACCAAAAAGAACATTGTTTTACTATCTTTTTCAGCCTTCTTTTTCTTCCTCTTTGCGGGGATTGGTATTTATGGAATAATTGATAAAAGCGAGATCCTCTTCTTCCCTGGAGCTCCATTACCAGGCACGGTTAGAGGATTTCAAATTGCTACAGTATTAGCTGTTGTGCTATTTATTTTGGCAATTATTGTTTTAGTAACATTTGAATTGAGATCTCATAAATCCAATTTAAGGCCTCATAAAACCGCTAAAATTCTGAATTGCGTTTTTGCTAATCCTATCGCTCGCATCATTAAATGCTTGTTTGAGATGCTTGCAATAATCACTGGCGTTTATTATTTTTGTATTGTTATATATTTACCTGTAGCGTTTATAAATATAGCTATTTTTGGCATTATAGGCTCTCTTATATATTATTCATCCCACATCATAAGTGAAAAAAATGCATCTAAAAATTACTCTGGGCTCATAGACAAATTATTATATTCTGTCGGAGTTATGTTATTTATAATCTGCATGATTCTTTTGTTAACTGATAATTTGAATAACGGCGTGCAATATAGTAACTATACTACCAGTATGTCTCAAGAATGGTTTCCTTTTGAATTCATATTACAGAGTGGGCATTATATATTAATGGGGATCGCTTTAGGTATTATTATTTCGTATCATTTTAAGCAACGCTTTTTTATAAAATCAACAGATTCGAGCTCGGGGAGAATAATCGGATTAGTCATTGCGTTTTTTCTTGTAGGGCTCATGACGGTAGGATTCACACATGCTATAACTTTGTTAAACGGTGCGGGCGATTGGCCACCTACATACAGCTTTAAGGTGTCTGACATCCCATTTGGAAAATTCTTTACCATCACATTCACATGTGGGTTTGCCTTTTCATATATCCTTGAAATTCTATCAGACTTAAAGGCATTTAAACCAGCTTTGAAAGATAGTAATTCTATAAAATTACAGTCAAATCATATTAAATGCGCTTTAAAAAAATCACATCCCATTGACGCACCATTATTTAGCAAACTAAAATATGGGATAAGGAGATTTTGGGTTAGCTTCTTACTTATTGCTATTTTGCTTGGCAGTGGCATTTATATCGGATCCACTTTTAACACAGCTCTTAGTCGTGATTTACTAGCTCAAAGTAGTGACTTTTATATTTGGACAGCGGATAGTTATGAAAAAATCATGCCGACCTCTTATATACCCACAGCCTCATATGTTCCAGTTTCTGCTGGTAATATTGAGGTTTGCAAAAATGAATATGGCAGTTTGCAAATTATATGGTTTGCTCGAGCTACTATGACATTAGTTAGTGCAAATGTCATAGAATCAGTTTCAAATGACGGCAATACAATAGAGAATGCAAATATCCGATATGCGTCACCTTTATATGACAATAGTTATCCTGAGATATTACAGCCCGTCATAGAGATGGAATTGCCTAAATCTAAACATACGTCATTTTGGTTCGATTTCAACACAGCAATAGATCAAGCATCAGGAGTTTATAACACGAAAATTGAGTTTATGTTTAAAAAGAATAATGGTAAATTGATGACTCAAGACGTATATATTTCTATTAGCGTACTAGCCTTTGCATTGCCCACAGTTTCTCACTATTACTATAATTTACCATGGACTGAGACTAGATACACTGACTCTTTTTATTCTAGTAAGCGACAATTTTTAAATGGTGGTGATATGGTTAATCCCCTAGTTAACACCTCCTGGTATGATGAAGCAACAGATCAATGGGATTATTCTAAACCATTAGAAGATAGAGTAAAAGAAAACGTTCTCAAAAATTGGGGCGTTGCAGTTGAGACTGGGATGGATCTATGGAATGCATGGATGGATATAGCTGTATCCTCACTTGCTACAGGAAGAACCGTTATTCGCATGGATTATTTAACATATATCGCTAAATCGACAACAGGGATCGGCAATCCTGATAATTGGTATAATGATAGTTGGACTGGCACAGCTTGGTTTGATCATGAACGTGAAAAGTTATATTCGTACTATTATTTTATCAATAGCTTGCTATTATCAAAACCAGTAAACGATGGGACACTTGCTGATTGGGTTATAATCAAATGGAAAGATGAATGGGATCAACCTCAATTTTTTCCTAGTTCACCATCTGGCAGAGTACTTGATCGAATGGAATTATATGAAATCTATGAGCTTGAAATATCCGAAATGGTGCGTGCTCGCTCAGACGCTGTAAAAGCAGCTAACGCCAGCAGTGGTATCTGCTTGCTTGCTAATGTCAATCCTACGGCTGTTAACATGGATATATTGTTTGATTATTTTGATATATACTGCCCACTATCCTACACCATTACAGATGAGTTAGTAAATTACTGTCATTCGAATGGTAAAACTGTTTGGCTTTATACTTGCGTTCAACCTTTCCTGCCTTATGCAAACCAGTTCGCATACAATCAATTATATGAGACTCATATAACACAGTGGCAGATTTACATGACACGTACAGAAGGGTACTGGTTATGGCGGTCTGATTATAATAATCACTCTAATTATTTTTATGGATTTAATGGATATCTAGACGGAGTTTTTATTTATTATCCAGATGGTGTTAAACCAGAGGAATTAAAAGATGGAACATTTTATACAGGTATAAGATTTGAAACCGCTACTGAAAGCATTGAAGAAACTGAGCTCTTTATTATGCTCGAAAATATTCTATTAGACCTTAAATCATCGTATCCTAATAACCAAAGTGAATTCGATTCTATCTTAAATGAATTCGATTCTAAGTTGCGTAGTATAGTTAAATCTATGTCTGAGTGGTCTCATGATATCACAAAAATGCGTGACTTCATTAACTGGACACGAAAAGAAATTAATACTCTTTATTTTAAATATTATATAAATCAAGAATCAAAGTTTACTGAAGTAATTAATTCCAAATGGGATACATTTAACAACCCTTTTAATGCTTAAATTCACGTGATTTCTTAAGTCCTGTGAATTTAATTAGTATACTACAAATGGAGTCAAATTAAGGCAATATTCGTGTTTTAATGCGACTGCTTTGAGGTACAATTTATTATATGAAGTTCTTTCACAAAAAAAAGCGTCAGCCAAATGATCAAACTAATACAATTCAAGCAATGCAAAGCAATAGGATAGACGAATTAAAGATAGAAAACGAGCAATTAAAGAATAAAATTTCTGAATTCATCGCAAAGGAATCGAGTATAGCAGAGGCAATACTCTCTGCACAAAAATCTGCTCGTGAATATGAGGCAGAAGCAAAATTGCGATTTAGTATTGAATGTAGAAGGCTAGATAATTATAGATCTCAATGGATAGGTCGTGTTGATAGCATATGTGCTGCAAAAAATTTGGGCGAGAACATTATTCAAACTAAGCAACATTTAGACAAATGCGCCTTGGAATTACATAAAATCATAGAAGAGGAATTATTTTCCATGTTGACTCCAGAAAACGAAACGTACTTTATAGAGAACGAGCGCACTTCTAAATTAAAGTCTGATGATTGCAAAGACAATTATTCTCATATGTCAAACATTGAATTAAAACGTTTAATAGATCAGCTAGGACACACTTTAGAATAAATCTGACTATCATTTCTTTGCAATATAGATCCTTCTTTTGAAGTAGTGTGGGATTTTCATTCATTTGTCTGTTGATAAAATAGTTTATTATTTTTATTTTTTTACTCGGAAAATTACCATATGATTACTTGAATATCATTTGAAATTTGTGTGCACATTGCGTTTGTTTTCTAAATATTTTTTTAATTTTATTGTACTTATATCTTCATTGTCCCTTTTCTATTAGTTTTCATAAAAAATGCATATGAAAACCGTGTTATTTTTATTGACAATTTCATAAAATGATGTAAAATGTATACATAATTGAAAACTTTATAATAATGCTTGAATTTTTTAATCATAATTAGAAATCATTTTATATGTTATTATTTATGATTCCATAAAAACATTTATAATGTTTTGAATTATTTAAATTTTACATAAAACAGGAGATTTGTTTATGTCTGAGAACAGAACTGAAAAAAATGTTTTTGTTGAGAAGCTCACAAACAAATATGGCTTTGGACATCCGTTTTTTATGAATGAAGTTTATGAAACAATGTCTGATTATACCCAATTAGCGGCATCTGCGTTGCTCTTTGAGCTTGTAGACGATAATCTTATTAAGAGATACGATGCTAGGACTTTTTATATCCCGCAAAAGCTGCCCTCTGGACAAACTCTTCCATTAAACCCATATTTGATTCTTGAAAAGAAATTCATCACTGATGGCACGTCAATTTATGGTTATTATCTTGGTGCGCAATTATTATATATTGTTGGGATCATTAACACACCACCAGCAAAAATTTCAATTGTATCTGAAAAACTATTATGCCGTACTCGTCCTATTACATTTGGTAATGTGGTCTGTACCATACATAGGTCAAAGCTTCCGATTAATGTTGATTTAGCTAATGCTCATATGAGCCTTTCTTTATTTAGCTTAATAGAGAATCCTTTAACGACTGAACAAAGGGAAAAAGTAGCTAAATTATTTAATTATAGACCAATAAAAATAGATCAACTGGAAAAATTCATAAAAAAATTCCCTGTCGAAACCTATCAAAAATTGGTGGACGCTGGTTTTGAAGTTGTTCCTAATTAAAAAAGTGCTTCACAAGCACTTTTTTAGTGGTTCGCAAATTTTTTAAAATCCATTATTTTTCTTATCAACCTATTACCAATTCCAATAGTCTAAGGACTTCTTCAATGGTTCTTGGCTGTGAAGGGAGGGCCATATGTCCAACATATCCCTCATCATTTGGTAAACTAGGATCCTCCTGTATTAAAATCACATTCTCAGCATCCACGCTCAGGCCACAGATTCCACTATACAATGGAACTATTCCATCACCGAGGTCTTGTTTAATATCATTTTCTGCTATATAATTACCATCCTCAAAACTTACTGTGACTGTTGTAGGTCTTCCAGTACCTTGGATATAATACGAGTTTACTAAACTTGTAATATGACTACCATCAGATAAGAACATTGCTTGATAATAACTAGACAAACTATTGAACATTATTTTTGGCGATCCGTCAGCTTTTTTGCCCCAACTTGTGCCTGTTTTAAAAAACTCAATTGCTTCGTCATACGACTTATAATCACCATCGACTATTAATGATGTTTGATGTGATTCGAAGTGTTCTGTTTCATTAAATTGAATAAAGGGTAATATTTCAAAGGCAGATGGATAATTTACACCTATTTTTAGAGAAAATATTGAACCTGGCAATTTATTAGTCACCAGGTATTTAGTAATTTCGGATGATCCTAAATACGGAGTACTTATCGACACAAACAGTGAGCATCGCTCTATGTTTGATTGGCTTCTTGCTAAATATTGGCTAGCGAGTATCCCACCCATACTATGTACAACAAACTTTACATCCGTATAATTATGGTCGTTAATATATTTCTCTAGTTTTTCTGCTTCTGTTACATTAGATTGTCTCCAATCATATTGATAAACAAGCACATCTGTATCATCATCCTTGTATTTATCTTCGATAGATAAAACAAGACCTTTTATAACAGTAGGAGTTAGTCCCAGGGCAGGGATCGTAGCTAGTTGTTCTAGATTAACCCCATATTTCCAATTATCAGGCGCCGTAAAAAAATCAGGTGCTAAGAGCCGCATCGAGATCTCATTGGCAGGATATCCATCTTCATGAAAGTCCATTTTTCCTGTTTCCAAAGAATTCGCTAGCTGCATTACATCGTTTCCTGTCTCTGCTGCCCAAACAGATTCATTAGTTTCTGGATCATACAAAACGCTCCCCTGGATGCCAGGAATTATTATGATAGCACTCCGCCCAGAATCAATTGGAGAATTTTTATCACACCCAACAGCCATTAACATAAATATAATCAAGCTAATTATAACGAACATCGTTATTACAATTTTTCTAAATTTCATATAATCATTCCGTCCTGTTTTTAATATATTTAGGAGTTATTCCTAGATGCATGTTTGCTTTATACTAAGATTTCTTTTTTTAATATATCTCAGAAATAAATTAGCTATTTTATATTTAATATTTAAAATTCTGCTCTGATTTTTGCGTCTAACTCTTTACTGACTTCAGGGTTATTCTTAATAAAGTCAATTGCTTTGTCACGCCCTTGCCCAATTTTTTCGTCTTTATAACTAAACCATGAGCCGCTCTTTATTATAAGACCTTTTTCAACGCCCATATCCAACAAACAACCATAAACAGATACACCTTGCCCATATAACATATCAAATTCAGCTTGTCGGAATGGTGGTGCTAATTTGTTTTTCACAACCTTTATCCTTGTGCGCGTTCCAATAGCTACGCCTGAATCTTTAAGTCCATCTGCTTTTCTGACATCTAATCGTATGCTTGCATAAAATTTAAGAGCTTTGCCACCTGAAGTAGTCTCTGGGCTCCCGAATATAACACCGACTTTGTCTCTCAATTGGTTAATAAATATAACACAAGTATTCGTTCTGTTTATTACCGCCGTCATTTTTCTTAAGGCTTGTGACATAAGTCGTGCTTGTAACCCAATATGGGAATCACCCATATCACCCTCGATTTCGGCCTTTGGTGTTAGGGCTGCTACTGAGTCTATAACGATAATATCCATGCTACCAGATTTAACTAATTCCTCAGCAATATCTAAACCTTGTTCACCATTATCAGGTTGCGCTACATAAAGACAGCTTATATCTACACCTAGCTTTTCAGCATATACTGGATCTAGTGCATGCTCAGCATCTATGAAAGCAGCGATGCCACCCATTTTCTGTGCTTCAGCTATAACATGTAAAGCTATAGTAGTCTTACCACTTGATTCGGGTCCATATATTTCTATTATCCGCCCACGTGGCAATCCACCTATTCCTAATGCCTGATCTAGGGGCAAACACCCAGTAGGAATAACATCAACAGCGAGTTTGTCTTTGCTGTTTAAATTCATGATCGCGCCCTTGCCGAATTCTTTTTCAATTTTAGCTAAAACTTCTGCAAGCGCTCTCTTTTTTCGTTCTTCGGTTGTTGGCTCGCCTTTATTATCTGGCGCTACCTTACCTTTTTTTGTTGTGTCGTCCATTTGACGCTCCTTTTAGTAGTATTTTATAATATATTTCAACGCATAGAATAATGCGCAATTTTTTGTCTTATTACGTATAGTAAAGCGATCACCCTTATACCTATTATTATACACTTCAGCCTTTCCATCTCCTACCACCGCAATGTATACGCAACCAACAGGTTTTTCGTCTGTACCTCCTCCTGGTCCTGCTATTCCAGTAGTTGATATTCCTACTCTAATCCCTGTCATCCCTAGAAAAAGGCCTTCGGCCATTTCTATTGCGGTCTCTTCGCTTACAGCTCCGTTAGTCATGATTGTTTCAGAATTTACGTCAAGTCTTTCCATTTTAGCTAGATCAGAATAGGTAACTACTCCCTCGTGAAACATTAAAGATGCGCCTGCTACATCAATTATAGATGATGCTAACAATCCTCCTGTACAGCTTTCCGCTACACTTACTACAATATTCCTGTCTATTGCACTTTTCACGAATGTCTCAGCTAAGCTTAACTCTCCTCTACCATACATTATATCATCTAAAGCATCTAATATAACATACGCTAAATTTTGATCAATATCATCAAAAACAATTGTGTAATCCCAATCGTTACCTACTATATCATAGGATTCAGTTTGTATGCATTGATCTATCCTTCGTCTGATTTCATGTTCAGTCGCACAGCATTGCATTATCAGTTCCATAATCTAGATACTGCCTCTAAAAGACGTGGTAATATGTATTTTATTCGCGCCTTTTATCTGAATAGCTTCTTTCTTTAGATTAATGATTGCCATTTTAGTCACTCCTTTAAACCGACTACCTTGCCATAGAGATGAAATTCTGCTTGCGTTATTTCAACTAAATAGTATTCACCTATGTCTAATGGTATAGTGGATGTAAAATATACCAGAGTGTCTATATCGGGAGCATTATAATCATTTCTGCCAAAAAACATGCCCTTTTTATAATCAATTCCCTCATACATGACTTTAAGTTTTTGATGTAAATATTCTTTGTGCTTTTTAACTATTACTGCACTCTGCGCTTTAGATAATTCTAAGCACCTTTTGTGCCTAACCGTTTTCAAGATCATGCCTTGCATACTAGCAGCAGGGGTGCCGTCTTCTTTTGAATACTCAAAAAAACCAGCATAATTTATGATACCAGAATTTATGAAATTTAGCAAGAGCTCAAAGTCATTTTGTGTTTCGCTAGGGAATCCAACAATGAATGTTGATCTGATTGCTATTTCAGATGATCTATTTTTGATCTTTTCAATCAACGCTCTGGTCTGTTGTTCATTAGTTTTTCGATTCATTAATTTCAATATTCTGTCAGATATGTGTTGCAGAGGGACGTCTAAGTATTTTGCAATCTGCGGAGTTGTTGCTATCATTTCTATTAATTCATCGTCAATGAGGTCAGGATAAGCATACATTAACCTTATCTTAGAAAATTTTAAATCTATGAATCTTCTTATTAATTCTTTTAACTTATATTTTCCATATATATCTATCCCATATCGAGTAATATCTTGGGCTACTAATATCAATTCACTAATTCCTTGACTCTTAAGGCGTCCTGCTTCATCTACTAAAAATTCAATGGGCTCTGATCTATATTTACCGCGTATCGACGGGATTGCACAATATGTGCAACGATTATCACAACCTTCAGCTATTTTTATATATGCGTAGCTTTGCAAGGTTGTAGAAATACGACCTTTCTCATAAGGTGTAAATTTGCTATTTACCACAACCCTAGATTCCTCACTTTCAATTATGTTTACTATGTCATGATAACTATTAACACCAACAAAGACGTCAACTTCTGGCATGGACTCTGCTAATTCTCTTCCGTATCGCTCAGCTAAACAACCTAGCACTATCAATTTTTTGTTAGGACCTTTATAATCTGCTAATTCTAAAATTGCATTTATGCTCTCTTTTTTTGCGGACTCTATAAAAGCGCAGGTGTTTATCAACAAATAATCGGCGTCCTTTGGGTTTTGAACAAAAGTATACCCTGCCTTTGAGAGAGTGTGCATAATATTCTCTGTATCAATGCGATTTTTTTCGCATCCTAATGATGTTATAGATAATGCCCCCGCCATTTACTCATCCTCTCCATATAAGCTTTTGTAGTCATCATATGAAATCAATACATCTCTAGCTTTGTTCCCATTTTCTCTTGCAAGATATCCCTTTTTTGTCATCGCGTCAATCATTCTTTTAGCTCTTATATAACTTATATTATAATTAGTAACTACTGAATTAGTCGATGCCTTACCATCTAAAATTATACCTTTTAAAACCCTTCTAAACAATGCATCGTTTTCGCCAGACGACATTCCACCATCTAAATCACTAGATTGCTTTTCCTGATGTGTAGCACCTTCTTTTCTTATATATGCATCCAGCTCCTCATCAAAATGACCCTCGTTATTTTCTTTTATAAAATCGCAAACAGCATCTATCTCACTTGAATCTAGATAGACACCTTGCATTCTTTTTATATCAACGTTGCTTTTATACAACATATCTCCACGTCCTACTAGGTCTTCGGCCCCATTATCATCTAAAATTATTCTACTATCAACATTTTTTATTACTTGAAAAGCTACACGATTGACAACATTTGCAGATATTAAGCCGCTTATAATATTAACCGTAGGCTTCTGAGTGGCAATTACCATGTGAATACCAGCAGCACGCCCTTTTTGTGCTATCCTTGTTAAATTCTCTTCAGCCTGACCTCTCGCCCTCAACATTAAATCTGCCATTTCATCTACCACTAACAATATACGAGGTAAACGTGGCTCATTAACTTTGTCACGCTTTACATTATTATACTCATCTAATTTTCTGCAACTATATGTCTCAAGCAAGGTATATCTGCGTTCCATTTCATTTATGACCCAATTTATTGCAGCTAGAGATGGACCTATTTCAGTTATTGGATCACGAATTAACATGTGAGGCAATCCTTTGTAACTGACAAACTCTACGCGTTTAGGGTCAATAATAATAAATCTTACTTCCTCAGGCGAGTGTTTAAATAAGATACTAATTAACATAGAATTCATAAAAACACTTTTGCCAGTATTTGTAGCCCCAGCTACTATTAAATGACTTGTTTCAGCCAAATTTGCCACATGCGGTTTGCCGTCGATATCTTGCCCCAATGCAAAGGAAATCCCTTCATTATCACAAATAAATTCACTACTACATATGATTGATTTGAGCCCAACAGTTTCTGCCTTAGCATTTTGAAATAAAATACCAACTGCATCCTTGCCCTTAATTGGCGCCTCTATTTCTAAAACTTCTACCATTAATCTCATTTTTAATGATTCTATAACATTTAATGATTTTACCTTAGATACTTGTAATGCATTATCTAGTCTTAATTCGTATCTGGTAAAAACAGCCCCTTTAGTAGCTGAATACACATTAGCACTTATCCCAGCAGCCATTAACTCATTTTCTATTTGCTCTTTGCGCTGTACATAGTCACTAGGATAATTGGATTTGTCTGTAGAATAAGTTTTTAATAAAGAGTGTGGCGGAGCACAATAAGGATGCCTTAGGCTTTTTAATTTTGGGACTACCATCCCTGTGGGCACACTTAAGACAGGCCTTTCAAAAATTGGTTGTGGTTTTACTTGGCTTTGAGGGACAGGGTACGTCTCATCACTTTTAACAGATTTATTTTCATGTTGGTTTAATGATACATCTAAACTATCCCTATAACTGTTTTGTTGATTAATGTAGGTAGTTTTGTTTGTGAATGAATCACTAGGACTTATAACATTTTCTTTATGATTTTCTATTGTCACATGTCGCTCTATAATATATCTCTCCGTTTTCCCTTGGTGGTCATTATCAGGCAAAGTGTTTATTTTGCTATGAACTGTATCATAAGCGTTTTTATGGCTATTATCAGTTTCACTATAATTATACCTGTTTAATGAGTTTTTTACTGCCCTGTCAACAAAACCTTCAGAGGCAGATTCTGTAGTTGATAGAGGTGTTTGCCTTATAATATCTGCAATTTCATCTTTTAATTGACTATCATCATTAACGATACTGTTTGTTTTTTTGTTGCGATATGAATCATCATCCTTCAAATCGGGCTTAAAGGAATTAATATAATCGCTTATCGGATTGGATTGAATTGGTGGATTATCTCTCTTTGGACTGTCAAAAATGTCTAGTGTTTTGAAGCTATCTATAACGCTCGACTCTCCGAATACTTCCTGTACCGTCTTGGTTTTAGTATCGTTTTTTTTGAATGGATCTATTTGCATCTCACGATGAAAATCACCTATGACCGTAAAATGTGGTTTCGGAGCTCTTTTCTTTCCAGCATTATCAAAGACCTCACTTATGCTTCTGTTCCCTTTAACTCTAGAAGGATCCAAAAATATTCTGCCAACACCATCGTAATCTAGTGGGATTTTGGGCTGGTTTTCAAAAGGTTCATGGCCTTCTGATTCGGGATCTCCCCTCAACCTGCGTGAGTAAAGCTCAATTTCATCAGCGCCGTTTGGTTTTTTCTTTTTTTGAATTTTCTCTTTTGATGATTTCTTTGTAAAATATAAATATAAAGGTATAAGTGTTATAGCCACGTTAATGGCAAATTGGATTATTAAGAGCAGAGTATATGAGAACCCAAATATGGCTTTTAGAGGGAATGTTATTAGTGCGATCAGAAAACCACCTACGGTAACGTAGCCATTATTAAATGGCGCTAGTAAATAGTTTTGATTGCTATCTATTATACTTTTTGAAAATCCTATATGTAATGTGCATATTAATAATAAACCTAACAAAAAAAAGTAGGAGACACTTCGTTTAGTAAATCTCCTTAATATCCCGCGTGCAAGTAGTGAACTTAGACAAATAATAGTTAAAAGATAGGCGAAAATGGCATATCCAAAAATTGACAGCATGAATTCATATATCACTGGCAGAGCACATAGTATTAATAATACTAAGGCCACAACACATATGATATAACCTAGTTTATTCGGAGGATAATAATGGTTTTTGTTTGACCCTCTCACTACTGCTCACCTCTTAATTAATAATTATTTTTCAACATTCTCAGATTGAAGTTCTAAATTGGCTATTTCGTATCCAGTTTTTTCAGATTTGCCATACTGGCGATTGAAATTCTCTTTGTTTTTTTCTATATATCTAGCACACACTTCATTTGCATCCATACCAACTTTAATACAAGTACTTGTTAGAAAATGCAGAATATCTATCAACTCCTCTTTTACTTTGTCATAATTAATTTCCTTTGGGTTTTTCCACCATTTAAAATTAACCTCACTTAAGAGTTCAGCTATCTCTGAGAACATCGCAAGTGATTCTTTCTGTATCCATTCCTCAGTTTTAATATCTTGCAAGCTACGCGCATTGACCACTTCAGAATCAAACCTCGACTGCAATTCAAATATTAAATCTAGTTTATCTTTGTTCATGAGCATTTAATACCTTTAATTTATTATCAAGCCTTGATTGCTTCTAATATATTTACATCAATTTCAGGTCCTACGTAAGCCGCCGACACTTTATTAAAATCAAAGATGTTTTTAGCTAAAGCATTAACATCCTCTATAGTCACTTTCTGTACATCATCATAATGTTTTTTTAGCTTGAAATTTTCACAATCAAATAACAGACGGTCAGCAGAATATCGCATAAGCGCGCTAGAACTTTCTACACCTAAAACTAATCCTGTTTTGATTTGTTCCTTTCCTTTGTTTAGCTCTGATTCTGTTATGCCGTTTTGCAATAAATCTATCAAAACAGTCTTAACAAGACCTACTGCTTGCTCAACATTGCTAGGATTTGTTGCCAAAGAAATAACAAACAAGCCGTTATTTGTAAATGCATACGACGACGAATAAACATCATACGCAAGTCCACGATCTTCCCTAATCTTTTGAAATAACCTAGACGACATGCCACCTCCTAGAACATTCGACAACACATGCTCAGCTTGTAATTCCCTAGATTTGCTATTAAGAGCAGGAAATGTGAATGCGATGTGCGATTGTTCAGTAGGCTTTATCCTTTTTAATAATATACCAGACTTAGAGCGGACTTTAGAGACTGGCGTCAATTTTTTTCCAGATTTTACTAAATTCGATTCAAAATATTTCTCAACTAATTTTCGTGCCTCTTCTTTTTGTATATTTCCAGATATTGAAACAACCGTCCCAGCTGGATAATATCTCTCTTTCATGTAATCTAAAAGCTTATCGCGAGTCATTGAACTAACTATCTCTTTTGTCCCCAGTATAGAGAATCCCAATGGGTGTGCTCCAAAATGAGCTAAAAAGAATAAATCATGACACAGGGTTTGAGGATCATCCTCGCACATACTTATCTCTTCTAATATAACTTTTTGCTCTTTTTTTATGTTCTCATCTGTAAATGTGGCATTAAAAAAAATGTCAGATAAAACATCAATGCATTTCTCTATATGTTCACTAAGGGACGTTGAATAATATGCTGTGACCATACGGCCTGTAAAAGCATTGATTTGCGCCCCTATTGATTCCATTTCTTCTGCAATATCTAAAGGGGATCTCTTAACTGTCCCCTTAAAACACATATGTTCAATAAAGTGTGATATCCCATTGACAGTAGGATCTTCAAAGGCACTCCCATTTGCAACATAAACCCCAACTGAGACACTCTTCGTCTTAGTGTTCGTATTGAGAATAAGTCTCAGCCCACTATCAAAATTAATGATCTTTCCCATTAAAATAACCCTTAATTGCGATTATATTATTACTGACCGCCGTATCGCAAAACAGCACGTTACTATTATACAATAACTTTATTTATTAGACAAGTAAAGTGTAATGTTTTTCACACATTTTGTATTAGTAATTTATTATTAAAAAAAAACTAGTGAAAGCGCGCCTATTTGCAAGTTATCTAAATCTAAACATCAATAATTCATACTAGTTAAGGATGTTTCAATATGCGGCGCTAACACTTTATATAGTTTTTCATTATTCAATACATAAGATTGATGGTTTTCTTCCAATATAGTAACGATTTGCGCATTCCTGGCGTTATTAACAACACTAATCGAATTCGCTTTTTTTACTAAATCATGTTCAGCATAAAATATTATGATCTTAGTTTTTATATTTCTTAGCGCGTTTATTGCAATGTTAGGTTGAGTTAACATTAAACGCAACTTATCATTTCTTGTAAAAAAATAACTTAACCACATTGGAATGCGAACTCTTAATTTTAACCCTTTAGGGTTCAAATTTATACCACTGATCAATATCTTGTCAATTATGTTATCATCTTTTATTACAGCTAATAAAGCTACTATCCCACCGTCTGAAAACCCATACACTGTCGGGTTATCTAAGTTGAGATACTTTATAAAAGAGAGAAGATCATTAGCCATATCATGATAATCAAGACGATCAACTGTATCTGACTGTCCATGGCCTCTGCTGTCTAACAAGTAAACAGTATAATTAAGCTCCGCTAATCTGTCAGCAATAGCATTGTATATGCTAGAATCCTCACCGTTCCCATGCAAAAAAATTATAGTTCTCTGTCCATTGCCAACCTGGGTATAATTCAATTGTAGACCATCATTTTGAAACTTCAATTAACTGTTCCTGCCTATTATATCCAAATTCTATGAGGACTCAAAATATATTTTATAGTTATTATAGCATTTTGCAAAAGCAAAACAAAATAAAAATTAGCAAGCTATGTTTAAAGCAAAAGTGGGTTAATCTCATTAAATTACATTTTTTTAACTTAATGATTTCAATTTTAAAGTGATACTATTTAAAATTCGTAGATTTTTTATCTCCATGTAAAATAAAGTGTTTTGAATGCCTTCTCATATCTCACTCTAACAAAACTATTCAAATTCAACAGAGAGAGTTTCTTTCCAGATTCCTTAAACATTTTTGAGTACTTAGCAAGTCGCTCAACTGAAGTAGCATCTATTGTTTTAATATCAATCAAATCTAAAACAATTTCATCCGTAGTTAACATTTTTTCACGTACAAAATCAATGACCTTAACCACACTCACAAAATACAAAGCGCCGTCTAAACGATAGTATGAGAGGTTTTCGGAGCTCTTGTGTGGCACGTTTGTGATTTTAATTCCTCTTATGATGTTTTTAATATTTGCTATAAAGGCACATAAAAGACCCAAAGTAACACCATAAAGGACACCTAGAAATATTGTTAATAAAAATGACGTCATAAGAATAATTGAATCTCGTATGCTAAATATTGCAAATTTTGAAACTAATTTAAACCTACTCATGTTTATTGCGACTTTAACAAGTACTGCCGATAAAACACAAAATGGTATATATCTCATTATTGGCATCAATATAAAAAACATTAACAATAAAATTAATGAATGCGATATCCCTGCAATCGGGGTTTTTGCTCCACCTGTTATATTAACCGATGTGCGAGCTAGCGCCCCAGTCACTGGCAATCCACAAAAGAAACCACTTGCAATATTAGCAATACCATGGCCAATCAATTCTGCATTAGGATCATAAATGCGATTTGTCATTCCTTCTGCAACAGTAGCAGACATTAATCCCTCAAGGGCTGACAACACTGCAATTGTGAATATTGGCATTATTAATGAGATAAAATTAACTTCACTAAAATTTAATGAGAACATAAGGTTTATGTCTGCATTTATTTCTCCATATGTTGAACCTATGGTTTTTATTTCTACATTATCTTTTAAAATGCTTTTAATCCCTATTGAGATAAAGGTGACAATAATTATCGCAATAATAACTGATGGGATTTTTCTATTAATCTTAGGTAATAAATAAATAATAGCAAGAGTTATTATGCCTAAAACAAATGATACTATGTTAAATGTATTTAAGTGGGTAAAATAGCTCATTAATTTAGGGATGAAGTCAGCTGATATAGTACCACTAATAGTTAGCCCGAAAAAATCTTTAATTTGCCCTACTAACAAAATAACACCAATGCCCGCAGTAAATCCAATCACAAGAGGGTATGGTACAAATTTTAATGCTTTACCAAATCGTAACAAACCAAAGAGTATTAATACAACACCAGCTAGCATTGTTATAATAACAATGCCTGGTATTCCAATAGCAGGATTATTAATATAACTAACTGTAACAACTACAAAAGTAGCACTTGGTCCACCTATTGAGTAACGGCTTCCTCCAAATACTGCGATAAAAAATCCACCAACTATCGCAGTTATTAGCCCTGCTTGTAAAGTTGAATCAGACTGTATCCCAAGGGCTATTGAAAGTGGCATTGCAACAATTGCTACCATTAACCCAGCAGTCAAATCTTTTGTAAGGTTAGTTAACTTATATCCATCAAAGGATCTAAGTAATTCAAATTTCATTTTATCCCCTTAACGATAATTGCCTAATTTTCTTTTGTACTATCGTTTTGTGTCTTTAAAATTTATTATTTAGTGACATATTTTATATCCTCAGATCAGTTTTGTTAAATATTTTATTTAACTACTAATTATTTGTTTACTAGTTTTTTACTGAATTAATCACAGTTGTTTTTATTAGTATTAAATTTTACAATAAGACGCTTTTTTCGAATTATTTATCATTATGCATTCTAATATAACAAATTTTGAATCTCTTATTGCAAAATTTAATTTTTAATGCTATAATTTTAAAATTGATTTTTTATCATTGCTACACCATTTAGCCTCATAATTATTGCCAAATAAACAATAATTGTTTGTTTGCTAATTATTTTATGTAACCAACGGAGGAAAAATGAAATATTGTTTGAAGAAGACCAATTATTCTAATTTTAATGTCTTCGAGGATAACAGACTACCACCTAGAAGTTATTTTATACCATTTTCTACAGAGAAGGCGGCGGCCACGACCACTCCTGAAGAAAAGCGATACTCAAGCGACATGGTATCAGTACTCAACGGCGAATGGGAATTTAGATATTTCAAAAAAATCAAAGATTTACCAGAGATTCTTGACACCGATCAAATTAATTTTGAGAGAATTAGTATCCCATCGTGTTGGTCTAAATATGGATATGAACCACCTGTTTATTCTAACGTTAAATATCCTTTTCCTGTAAATCCACCTAATATACCTAAATCAAAGGCTGCTGGGCGTTATGGTATAGATATCAATGGGTTTACCTATGATACAGGAGATACACAATACAATAGTGCTGGCGTTTATCGTCGGTATATTAACATACGAAATCTCGATAAAAAATACATTATCTCATTTTTAGGTGTGTCCCCTTGTATTGAACTGTATGTAAACGGCAATTACATTGGATATGGTGAGGGATCTCACAATACTTCTGAATTTGACTTATCAAGCTCGTTAATTAAAGGCACTAATGAAATCGTATGTGTTGTGTACAAATGGTGCAATGGCTCATATCTTGAGGATCAAGATATGTTCAGACATACAGGAATATTTAGAGATGTTTTGCTGTTTGAAGAAAATCTAACACATATATATGATTTTGAAAACATTATCTTCCGCAATGCAGAAAGCTATACACTCCAGACTTCAGTAGATGTTAAAAATTATGCAGGATATCGAGTAAAGGCATCTCTTTTTGATAATGGCAGTTTTGTGGCAGAACGCGAAGTGTTTGCGACAGCTGATACAAGAATTGTCCTTGATAATTTAAAGGTTTCTGAGTGGAATGCCGAGCAACCTACTCTATATTCTCTTATCTTAACGCTCATATACGATGGTGTAGTAGTTGAATCAATCAAAAAGGACATCGGTTTTAAATATACTCAAATTCATAATGGAGTTTTTCTATACAACGATAAAAAAATCAAGATGCGCGGTGTTAACCACCACGATGACTCTCCAGACAATGGCTTTTATTTATCTCCTGACGACATTTTAAGAGACATTTCATTAATGAAATTCTTCAATATTAATGCAGTTAGAACCTCACACTATCCACCAGACCCCTTGTTTATCGAGTTATGTGACAGATATGGACTTTACGTAATCGATGAGGCCGATATAGAGTCGCATGGCGCTCCATCCTCAAAAATAAGCAATTCACTCAAGTGGAAAGACCATTTTTGGGACCGCGTGTCCAGGCTTTATCATAGGGATAAAAATTCCTGTTCTGTGACGCTTTGGTCTCTAGGGAACGAATCTGGTGGCGATAAATGTCATTATTATTGTTATCATAAATTAAAGGAATTAACACCGTTATCAATTCATTATGAGGGGATTTCGAGAAGCCAAGAATTTGGATTAGATATCGTGTCAGAAATGTATCCATCTACTTCTAGATTGTCTAATCTCATGAACGGCACTGAAAAACTAACCAGGAAGAGACGAAGAGCTTTTCTAGCGAAGCCCTACTTATTATGCGAATACGCACATGCCATGGGTGTGGGCCCTGGTGGTTTAGAGGATTATTGGGATATAATCTATGCTAATGACAAGGCTTTAGGCGCTTTCGTATGGGAATTTGCTGACCATGCCATTCGTCATCCAAATTGCAAATATTTATATACTTATGGCGGTGATCATGGTGAATATACTCACGATTCTAATTTCTGTGTAGATGGTCTTTTTTATCCTGACAGAACGCCACATACTGGAGCATTTGCTGTTAAAAACGTCTACAGACCACTAAGGGCTGAATTAATAGATAAGCGCGGGATTATTAAAATCACTAATCTTAATGCCTTTAGATCATCGGATTATATAACTATAAAAGGTGTTCTTATTAAAGACTCCCAAAAAATATCAGAGTTTGAAACAGTTTTAAATATTCCACCAAGCGGAAGTGAACAATTCAATTTACTGCTAGATGATCCAGACGGAGATGTCTTTATTAATCTCGATTATTATGACGGAGATAATAAAATTGGATTTGAGCAACTCATACTTTCTGAGGCTCCTTTTAAAATTAATTTGAAGCCGTCTGCCGACTTAGGATTGTCAATAACTGAAGAACGCGATACCCTTACAATTAAATTTGCAAACGGACATGTCATATTTAACTCGTACTCGGGGATCTTAACTGAATATTGTGTAAATGGAGTACAGTATTTACCAGTACTCCCAGGTCGCTTTCAAACGGATGGTGCACTTTATTCAAATATTTTTAGAGCCCCCACTGATAATGATAAAGAACTTATGAAGTCATGGCACACTGCTGGATATGATAGGATTTATCCTATAACTATACTAACTAATTTTGACATTGTAGATGCCATGGCAGTAATTAATTTGCAAACATTGCTAAAAGCAGATGGAAATCCCTTGTTTGAATCAAACGACGAAATCAGGATTGCAACTAATGGAGTAATATCAATACGAAGCTCTCTAAAACATGTAAGTCATGATCACCAAAAAACGAAGTCACTACCACCTCTACCTAGAGCAGGAAAGGTTGTGATTTTAAAGCGTGACTTTGATGATGTAATATACTATGGTAATGGGGATTTAGAAAATTATCCTGATTTTAAAAGCCAATCTCGAATTGGCATATATAGAAGTTTTGTGGACGATTTTTTACAACCTTATATCCGCCCACAAGAAAGCGGGAACCGTAGCGAAACGAGGTTTGCAGTGTTTAGAAACAATAAAGGTGATGGGTTAATGTTTTTAGCAGAAACGTTGCCATTCAATTTCACAGCCAAGCGTGTGGATGATTTTACTCTCGCACAATGCAAACACGTAGAAGACATTGTCCCTCAAAATCAAATTTATATAAATATCGATTCGGCTGTTTGCGGGATAGGATCTAATAGTTGTGGTCCAAAACTCAATGATAAATATATTTTGGATCCTTATAAAGAGCATATCACCGAATTTAAGATCGTCCCGTTTTCTGCTATATCCGATGACAAAATAATTTATTAGCTAAAGCCCCCCTATTGCTGTAATAGGATTCCTTACATACGATTTATCTATTTGCTGCTGGAGACAAAGCGTGGATTGTTGCTGTTGCTGCTGCCGTTGCGATTGGTCTGGCAATTTGGTGGGGTTCTTGGATCGCGGTTGCAAAAATTATGGGAATTACATTTAAAGCAATTATTATCAGAGCGGGCGTTGTAGCGGTTGTTAGCACTCTAATTGTAGCAATAGGTATTTCAAGTAGTACGGCGTGGAGTTTCCTTAATTTCTGCACTAAATAATTAGAGTAGCCTATGAATAATAAGAATAAATTTAACGAAAAATATGATGGCGATAAGTTTAGCAAGAAAAAATTATACTTATTTTTTAATGTCATCTTTTTCATTCTTTATTCTATAACTCTAACGGTTACGATTTATGTTAAGCGGATTAGTTTCTGACTATGCTGATTGTATTCCATCGGTTATTTCTCTTTCAGTCGCTATTTTTATGTGTATGGTAGTGATAAACACTTCATTAAATGAAAAGAAGTACGCAAATGCCAACCATAGAATTTAGAGAAAACAAAATACTTAAAATGGTCAATGTCTTGTCAAGGAGAGTTCCATATGCGGAACTTTTCTCAAGATAAACAAATTCAGATGCTATATAGTTGGATTAAAGCGAAAGGCTATGAACCCATAGGACCTTTGATAATGTATTCAAGTGCAGTCAAGGGCGTAGACTCTGAAAATAAGCCCATCATGGAATCGCGCATTATGGTGCAGTTAAAACAAAATTAGAAGCACCCTATCGTTTTCAAAATGAAATCCGTATTGAAAATTGTTTATTTGCGAGATTTAACGATAACGCAGGCGAAACATACATCGTACTTATTAAGCAGGAAGAAAGTTGCCATTTGCGGATGTTTTTATAACAGCTAAGACGGAGGAACAAATTCAAGAGCGAAATTAATGTCAAAAATATATACATATAGTGCGTCAAAGGAAAGTTAAATAATCTATGGCCGCAAACCTCCTGCATTTGGCGTTGCAATTACTTTTATAACGCTATTTTTTAGTTGCGGCGATTTTTTTTTGCGACATTTTCTACTAAAACTTATGTGGTTAAGATATGGAACAGTCAAGCATTTGCAACAGAATTATTATAACTGATTTTATACATTATTTGTAACCCTCAGATGTTTCAGAAGTCAAAGTTTATTTGTCAAATTTTGCCCAAAACTCTTCAGCTGGTATATAAGTTGTTTTAATGAAACCATAATCCCTCATAAGCCTTCGCTCTAGAGACTCTACATTAATAACAATTTCTCTATCGATTTCGTCCCACTCTGGATCCTTAGCCAGTACTTCGTGCCACTCTCGTGCTAATCTTGGTATATCCTCAAGAGCTACA
>JAIRMA010000102.1 GCA_031259085.1 Christensenellaceae bacterium | reverse complement strand
CTCCGTTACTAATTTATTAAAGTCTATGAACCCATTAACTCTCAAGTCAATCACTGAAAGATTATTCTCACGAATCCATATATTGAGTTCTGAATTCATATCTTCAAGATAAGTTTTATCATCAAGTCGAGAAATATCTATTATAAGTCCATTAGGTAATGTTTTCATAAGATGATTTATCTTATTTACTGATTCAGTTAATGCAATTATTTACATAACTACTCCTTATAAATATCTGTACATTCTATGATCTTTAGACCTGGTACTCTACTTTTAAGCATTAAATGTTTTTCTTTTTCTCCAATAATGAGTTGATTTATGACATTTTTCGCATAAGGATATAAGATTATCTCTATTTAATGCTAAAGAGTGTAGTTTTTAACCGATTTAATATAATGAACATATACTACTGATTTTTCCTATACTATATAAGTAGAGTATTTTAATACATGATCATTTCTTATTTTACGATCTTCATTAGTAAAATAGAATAAACTAATATTTTTCCATATATTCTTGCATTCTGGACATCTTTATCATAATAAACTCTATGAATTTTACAACCAAATGTCATTACTTTTACTAAAATAATTCTCAGTAGCATTTAACCGATCTAACCCGATACATGAATTATCAAATTTGCTATCTATTGAATGATATTGAAAAAATAATTCATTGTTTAATCTAATATTTCTTAAATAATCCTGTCAATTTACCAATTATAGAGTATCCATTAAAACTTATGTCACTATATGCATCATTCTCAGGGTGAAGCCAACATTCACCGTTAGAATCTTTTATGAATCGTTTAAGTGTTACGGCACCTTTATCCCACTCTTGATTTATCGCTGCCACTATATCACCACTTACGGCATCGTTTTGTTGTCTTATAAATAAAAAATCACCGTCTGTTATTCCAACTCCAGACATGCTATCGCCCTTAGCTCTAATAACAAACACTTCACCACTTCCCCCACCTAGCCATTCACGGGGAAAATCAATCATCCCATAATAGTTTTCTATCGCCATTATCGGTTCCCCGCAAGCAATTTCTCCCATGACAGGAATATGCGTTACCTCACAAGATGTTAATTTATCTGGAACAACCAACCTTCCTTGTTTCTGTTTTTCAAGCAAGCCATCCTTCGAAAGCAATTTAATAGCCCTATTTATTCTTGGTTGAGTAACACTTAGAATCTTGGCCAAATTTCGTTGCGAAGGGGACGCACCAGTTTCTTTTTGTACACGAACTATTGTTTGTCTAACCCTTTCGATTAAATCATAATCATAAGTTCTCATCTCGAACTCCTTTTGTTGTATTTCGAAACATGTTGATACATATATAATAACTCATATATATACCAAAGTCAACAGGTTTGTATAATAATTTTAAATATTTCTTAAATCCAAGAATAACCAGTGTGAACAAATATGATTGTTATTCTAGATTCCACCCTAGAAATACTATATATGATTATTTTATTATCAAATTTGATTATCTAGTGACACTTGATAAAGACGTTGATACTTTATAGACACTGTCGATATTGCAGTTAATATAAGCTCCTCTGTTTTAATTAATTCACTTTGACTCCTAGCACATGTTATACTCATCGTTCCCATTTCGTAAATGTTGTCAAGCTCTGATAATGCATCTGGATTATCTATAATCCACTCTTTTATTGAAATATCTGTATATGTATTCTTAAGCGTATTTAAACTATGATGTATCATCATCAAAAGTATTATTTCGTCAATTTGAATTACAAATTTCTGAAATTCTGACAGGACATCACTCTCATTATGTTTATTTATAATTTCAATCTCAGCTAATTCATGAGCATCCATAACCAAATAATATAACTCATATTTACTATCTATGTTAATATCTTGATTTTCATCTATTGCACTTATTACATAAGAATTTAGTTGATCTGTGGTATTAATTTTGATTTCCAATATATCAAATTCATCATTTATTTCAGCTAATGCTTTTGTATAGCCTTCGTTCAATTCCTCAGTAGTCTTTGCTTGATAAATATATATATCCTTTGCATTTTGCACTATATCATCTATATAAAAATATGCCCAATCAATAACAGTAAAGTCAGATTTCAAATCAATAGCGGCCGCCGTTAATTGCTTTTGAATTATTATCTTTGATAGTATAAAATTATATGTATCATATGCTTCACTTAATATGTCATTTATCTCATCTTGAGTTATTGCATTATCAATTCTGCCTTTGTAGCCTTGCGTTGCATCATCAATTTCCAATTCATTAGAATAGTCTCCACCCTCACTTTCATTAGTGTTTTTGGTATCTTTTGCCGCATTTTGCAGGGTGTCTTTAGCTCTAATTTTTGAGACAATAAAATCAAGACTTGCTTTTCCTGTAAACAAATTAGCTTCAACTTCATCTTCTGTTTTAGAGTTGTTAATTTCATCATGTATTACACGGCGTTCATTAATCAAATCATAAACATCATAATCAACGCCACTTAGATCTTGAATAATATCATCCACATAGTCATTTATTTCTTCAGTAGCATTACTTATTTTGTATCCAAGCAAAATTTCATATAATTTTTGTATCGTTTCATTTAATACAGAATTAATTGCTTTCTGTGTATCTTGGTCCAATATTCTGTTAACGCCACTCGCTTCCTCCCCGTCAAGGAAAGTGTCATATAATGTGTTCGACTCTATGTTATTTGTCGATTTTATAGATGCATTTTCAGATCTAAGTAAATTAATAGCGTCTATTCTCAAAACCGTCAAATCTATTTCATCTACGACATACGTGTATCCTGGATTAATATATTTTATGTTAGACTGATCATCTATATATCTAGTAATATATAACTGTGCTCTTTCATTGATTGTGTTTTTTTCAAAACTATCTTCAAGATAATTGTTGTTGATTAGAATTTGCTTAATATAAATATCTACTCTGATTTTTGCTTCAATTTTAGCAACTACTAAATCAATAGCATCAGTAGATTTAGTTATGTTCAAATCAACGTCTTCTCCACTCGATGCGGCCTCAATATTAACATACCATTCTAAAACACAGGCATCAATTGACTCGCTTTCTATACTCTCATAGGGATAATTTTTGTTGGTTTTTGTTTGAGAGGCATATTCAGTAATTTCATATTTAGCCATCGATTTTAATGCAATTAAGTCAATGTCTGTCTTTGCCACATCAATAAAATCTATTATCTCAGTGTCTGTTGTTGCATTATCAATGTTATCGTTTGCAACTTTAATAATTAAATCAATAGCCTCATATTCGTTAGCTTGATCACTGTTTGTAATATTAGTTTTAACTTTAGTCGCAAATTCAACTAGTGTGGTTTTTGCGTTGTGTTTTGTTATTATTAAGTCTATCTTTGCAGTCGATATATCTATTTCACTCGATAACTCAGCCTCGCTATTAGTACCTTTAATATTGTTTATACATTCAGATTCGAGCTCTCGAATTGATTGTATCAAAAAAATAAATTGATCTAGGTTATACATCTCTATTAAATTGGTTACGTACTCTGTTAAAGTATTAATCGCATTTTGTTTTTCAAAATTTAGAATTACTAGGTTTACTAAAGAGTTGTATTCAGCAAAAGAATCATCAATATCCTCTCGAGTATTATATATAGTATTTAACTCATTTTTAACATTTAACTTAATATTTGAAAGCTCCCTTGTATAAATGTTGTCATCATATATATCCATTTTTAAATATGAATACAATGCAATATCCACATAACGTTGTGCTGTTTTAATTGACTCAATTTTGTATATGATTAAATTTAACTCAACCTCAATTTGTAAATATGTTGATGTCAATTCATCATGCGTTAGGGTTTGATTCAATCTCTGGATTGCAGAAATTACAAAATCATCTATCGCTTCACAATATTCACTGCCCTCATCATAACCATTCATTGATTTATTTTCTGTAGCATTCGCCTCTAAATATTTAGCGTTTAGTACTTTTTCAAAAATTAAATCAATTGCCGATATGGTATCATCAACATACTTGTTTATATCATAGACACTATTTGAATCTCTAATTTCAGCAGATCCGCTCTCTACAAATTCGCTTATGGTATCAATCTGGTCTTGAGATAAACTCGTGTTAGTTATAATAGAAGAATACTGTTCTAAATGATCAATCGCATCTGTTCTCACCTTTTCTAAAGGAGTATCAGCAATCTTTGTTATCTGAACTTTAGCTGCGTCCCACACCTCATTTACTTCATCGACAGTTGATGCATTTGAAATTGCAATTAGCGCATCATTTAGTATTTTATTGATCGCGTCAGCATCGTTAACATCATAACTATTTAAATCAAGTAGATTAACCACATTCTTCAAATCGTCAGATGCCGTTGCTTTTGCTGAACGAAGTGCTTTTTCCGAAATCGTTAATATGCTCTCAATTGATAACTTAGTAGTTTTAAAGGCACTGTCAACAGCATCAAGCGTTATGGCCTCTTCAATCCTTGTTTTTCCAACTAATACTGCACTGCTTATAGCTTCAACTCCAGCATCATCATACAAAGAAAGGTCTATCTCGTCAAAATAAGTATCTATATTACCTTTTGCATTTGCTATAGCTTCCTCTAGCTTAATAGCCAGTGTTTTAACATTATCGATCAGACCTTTAAATTCTAAATATAATATAGTAACTGCATCTACTGTTTCACATTGATTTACCTCGACTATAGTACTCTCTAGTATAGCTTGAATTGATGCAATACCACTTTCATCATATAAATCAAGGTCAAAAGTGTCCACATATGTTTGCAATCCAGTTATGACAGTACTTTTAGCAAAATCGAGCTCAGCAATAGCAATTTCCTCAATAGTGTTAAATTTTGCTTTAATAGTAACATTTCTGACGGCATTAAACTTATATTCACTATCGGCATTCTCAACTTTCTCATCGTTAATATACCAACCAATAAATCCATATCCATCCTTTGCAACTGCATTAATAGTTACTTCGTTTCCTTCAGAAAATTCACCACCACCATATGCCATTCCATATGCCTCGTTGTCTGATAATACAATAATTGTGTATTTGATATTATCAGTATTGCATCCGACAAAAATAGATAAAGCCAGTAACATTATAATAATAAATAGTATAATAGTTAACGATTTATTTAAGCGATTCTTCAAATTATTCATGATGTGCCTTGTAAAATAAATTTCTATGTTCATAATAACACAGGTATAAGGATTTGTCAACTTTTTGATAGTAAATTACATTAAACTTTGCTTCAATATGAAATACATTACTTCAGACTCAAATAAATTTTTTTTATCTTACTTGAAAATTCTAAGGCGCATA
>JAIRMA010000099.1 GCA_031259085.1 Christensenellaceae bacterium | reverse complement strand
CTTTGCTTCTCATTTAATCAATTTGTCAATCGCTCAACTTCTTAACTAAATGACTGTGTTCATTCGTTCTTAATTCGTCTATTCAGTTTTCAAGGTTCGTTCGCTGTTTTTGACAGCTTTATAATAATAAAGTAGAGTTTGCCTTTTGTCAAACGTTTTTAATAAGAATTTTCGAAAAATTTGAAATTTCTTTGCTCCTTACTTTTTAATTGGGCTTATTATAGCTTCTCATCCTTTGCTAAGCTGTGTTTTTTCAAATATTGTTTTTTTTTTAAATTCATAAATATTAGTTTTTTTGATTTGTTATCTTTAGTGCCATCCCGCCTTTTCTTTTATTTATTAATCCTTCACTTGGTATTATCCTAAAATTCTTATTACCTGTGTGTTTTGCTTTTTAGTTTTCTTTTAATTAATCTTAATTAACTTTCTTGTTATAATGAATGAACAAACTCAGTTTTTATTCTAAATTTAATGTACAAATTTAACTTAAAATGCTATAATATTGAGTATTCGATATAAACTGTCTTTAGATGCTTTAGCTTCATGGGCCGTTTACCTTATCTAAAAATGTTTGTGCCGTTGTTTATTACCAATTGTGTAAATTCAATTTACTACTCTCATTTTACTTCTTAATTTAACACATACTAATTATTAGTTTGGCTTGTATAAAACTAGAGGATAACCTTATCATTAAATTCACCGATGACTGGATTGCATCTCTTAAGGATCGCATAAATATAGTTGATTTTTTGGGCAAATATATGTTTGTCGCGCGTGCTGGTAATAAATACAAAGCTTGCTGTCCTTTTCACCAGGAAAAAACGCCCTCGTTCATTATTAATCCAGATGAGGGCTATTATCATTGTTTTGGTTGTGGAAAATCAGGTAATGTTATTTCTTTTCTGATGGAACATGAACGTCTATCCTACCCAGAAGCCTTAGAGAGTTTGGCAAAATATGCTAATATGAAGTTGCCAGAAAATGAAACCCACGGAGAATCACAGGATAGACTTAAAAAAGAAGAAGGCTATGAGGTTCTGCGCGTTGCTGCTCTCTTTTATCATGCGTGTCTTGTGACTGATAACATAGGCGCCACTGCTCGCGAATATCTTAAATCCAGAAACATAACGGAACAGATTATTAAAAACTTTGGAATTGGTTATTCTCCTGACTATACATCTCTTGTCTTGCATCTAATGTCAAAAGGTTATACGAGGGAGCAATTAAAATATGTGGGGCTAGTCCACGAAAGTAATGATGGAAATTTAATTGATTTCTTTGCTAAGCGTCTCATTATCCCAATTATGAGTCCTTTTGATAAAGTTATTGCTTTTGGTGGTCGCGCTTTAGATGAAGCTACACGTGGCGGCAAATACAAAAACTCTGAGGAAACTCCGTTGTTTCTCAAGAGAAATACACTGTTTGGTGTTAATCTATTCAAAAGAAACCGCACAAAAGAAAATTTCAAATTTGTCATCCTTGTAGAAGGCTATATGGATGCAATTAGTTTGTATCAAGCTGGAATTAGAAACGTAGTAGCGTCTATGGGAACTGCACTTCATGTTGAGCAATGCAAGGCTTTGAAAAAACTAATTGATACTGTTTATGTTTGTTTTGATGGGGATACAGCTGGCAGGGAAGCTACTTGGAAGAGTCTCTCGAAACTCGAGGAAGCAAAGATTGATGTCCGCGTAATTTCTCTCCCTGACGGGATGGATCCTGATGATGTAGTGAAACAAAAAGGTCTTGATTATTTTTTGAATTTAATAACTATAGCTATGCCAATGTATGATTTTATGATAAAATCCATTGCTGCAAAATTTAATCTTAACTTGCCTGATGATATTAGAAAATTTACAAAAGAGGCTACTGTCTTGCTTGTGAATTTAGACCCTATCTCCCAGGATGCATACATTAAATTAATTGCAGAGATTAGTAATATATCTGATGAATCTATAAAGACAACGTTAAGATCACTATCAGCTCCTGCTAGGCAAGGCAAAAAAGATGTCTCAGTAGACCCTTCTCAAAATAAAGCTCAAGACAAAACAGTCCCTGAGGAGGATACATCTTTAATTGATTCCGCACGTTTTGTTCTTTCAATGTTTTTTGCAGAACAATCTGCTGCTATATTAAATGACATTCGAGAAGAGTTTTTTGAGTATGAGCCTCATGTGGAAATATATAAATACATTGTGAAGTCCATAGATGAAAAGAAAACACCTAAGGTAGGAGATTTATTTGACTTAATAAGGGATTATCCTAACGAACCGAACGAAATGATAACCGCTGTTGATTCACTCCCTGCCTCTGAGCGTGGTAAAAAATATCGCGATAGTTTAGCCAATTTAAACGTACGTGTGACAGATAGGCGCATACAAGAAATTCTGCCTATACTAAGAACAACGCAAGACCCTGAGGAAAAAGAAAAAGCGCACAAGGAATATATGTCACTATTACAAATCAAAAAAGTCTTAAACAACAACACTAATATAAAATAGTCTTTAAAAACATTTGGAGGAACTATGACAGATAGAGAACTAAAAATTAAGCTTGAGCTTGAGAAACTTCTTGAAACATATCGCCCTATCGGGCTTATAAACGAGGAGGATCTTATAACTCGTTTCGAAAAACTTAATATAGACCCTAATGAAATGGAAGACATTCATAAGGCCTTAGAAAAAAATTCAATTAAAGTTAACGATATAACAACACCTGACAAAAGTGATCAACTTTTAGCAAAAATGTTAAATGAGGTTAACATTGATGACTCAGTTAAAATGTATTTAAAAGATATCGGTCGGGTTCCCTTGCTTACCTCTGATGAGGAACAAGCGCTCTCAAAACTCATGGTAGAAGGTGACTGTGATGCAAAAGACAGACTAATCAACTCTAACTTGAGACTGGTAGTAAGTATTGCTAAACGTTATGTCGGGCGCGGCATGCATTTTCTAGATCTTATACAAGAAGGTAACATGGGATTGATGCGGGCTGTCGATAAATTCGATTATACAAAAGGCTTTAAGTTTTCAACTTATGCTACATGGTGGATAAGACAAGCTATTACAAGATCTATTGCAGATCAAGCGCGTACGATTCGTATTCCAGTGCATATGGTTGAAACTATAAATAAACTAGTTAAAACACAGCGTTTATTATTACAACAATTAGGAAGGGAGCCTACACAATATGAATTAGCTGAAACCATGGGTATCAGTGAGGTGCGAGTCATGGAAATTCAGAGAATTGCTCAAGATCCTGTCTCTCTTGAAACGCCAATCGGTGAAGAAGATGATAGCCATCTTGGAGATTTTATTGAAGACACGAATGTAACGGCACCGATGGAAACTGCTGAAGCAAAAATGTTAAAAGAGCAAGTTGACGAAATTTTAAATACCCTAGCCCCTAGAGAAGCCATGGTGCTTATTTTAAGATATGGCTTAAGAGACAATCGTCCGCGAACCTTAGAGGAGGTTGGGAAGGTGTTTAATGTCACTAGAGAACGAATCCGTCAAATAGAGGCAAAAGCACTCCGCAGATTAAAACACCCTAATAAATCAAAACGTTTAAGAGATTTCTTTGATAAATGATCTCTCTAACACTCGACAACCGGTTAGCATCTATCGTTAAAGAAATAAACTGTAACTCACTAGCCGATATCGGGTGTGATCATGGAAAGGTCGCTATAGCTGCCCTTCTTGAAAACAGAGCGCGCCATGTAATAGCTTCTGATATTAGCATTAATTCACTCAACAAGGTAAAAGAGCTTTCTTTAAAATATGGAATTTCGGATCATATAGACTTTATCTGTGGGAATGGGCTTGTAGCCCTTCCAATTCTCCCAGATTGTGCTGTGATCGCTGGTTTGGGCGCGCATACCATTATAAACATTTTAACAACACCTCGACTCCCAATGAATCTTATTTTGTCCCCAAATAGCTGTGCTAAAGCATTAAGAGAGTTCTTGAATAAATCTAAATGGCATATCAAGAAAGATTATATTGTTGAGTCCCATAGGCGTTTTTATACAATTATATTAGTTGATACTACATTAAGTGGGATCCCTTATTCCCATGAAGAATTAATTTGGGGCAAAAATGACCCTTCTTCGAATGAATTTGTATTATACTTAGAGCACGAGTTAATGAAAATCGAGAAGTTTTCTAAAAAAACAACCTCTGCGTTAGAGCGCGCGTCAACGGCTAAAAAACTTTTGAAAAAATATAAATGCTGATTTTTGTTTTATTTTGTTATTGTTATTTTTTTTCTATTCCTCGGCGCATCTGGATTAATTCCTAAGCACTCAGCTAAATATGCAGCAAATAATTCAACTGCCATTGTATATATAAAAGGAGATTCCATCCCCCTACCAGAAGGCATTTCCAGGCATTCTTTAGAGATGTTTTTAACATCTGGAATATCTGTGAATGCTATTATTTCAGCTCCTAACAAGGATAGTCTTCTTGCCATACTTATAAACTCTTGTGAGAATTCAGAATCAGGCGCTAGCATAAGTACAACTGTCCCTTCTCTTACCATCGAAATTGGTCCATGCATGAATTCACTTGTTGAAAAGGGTCTTGAAAACTTATTACTCGTTTCCATCAATTTTAGTGAAAGCTCATTTGTTACTGACTGGAGCAATCCTCGTGATAGTATTATAAAATTATCAATGTGTTTAACTCTGTCCGCAAAATCTTTAATGTCATCTTTTCTTGTTATAAAAGAATCTAATAATGGCGGAATTCCATCGATGTTTGTTTTAGCGCTTGTTGCGCTTAACTTATTGACTAGCATATACATCGCGGTTAATTCAGCTATAAAAGTTTTTGTGGCAGAAACACTAGCCTCCTCATCTACTAATAAATCAATATGATAATCACAGGCTTTTGCTAAAGGCGACTCTGAATTATTTGTAACCCCTACCACTAATGCCCCTGTTTTTTTTGCATTCTCTACTACCATTAGTGTGTCTGTAGACATTCCACTCTGAGATATTGCAATTAGCATGTTATCTTTTAAATTGACTACTGAACCATATATGGTATTAATAGATGGGGAAAATTTCGAAACCATTATTCCCCCTATTGCCTCTATCAAATATTTAAAATAAGTCGCGGCATTATCGCTAGTCCCTCTTGCAACTGTTGTTATGTTTGTTATTTTCCGAGCCTTAAAAGCCTCAGCTATTTTTTCAATGACTTTCTTGTTGTTTTTTGAAACTTTCCTCATGGCCGCTGGTGCGGAAAGAAATTCATTTAGCATTACTGACATATGACAACTCCTCTCTAATTAAATCCTGCACAGTTTGCATTTTATGCTTTTGCTGAATATTTTTAGTTGGTATTAATATTATATTTAATTATCAAGTTTTTGTAAAATAATTTTTCTTAAAAAACTGCACCATATTAATTTTTACCTGTTTTGTGTCGTATTGTGATCATTAACCCTTCCCTTGTTAATCTGATAACCTAGCCCCATTGGGTTAGGATTTGTCTATCTCATCACGATTTGAAGTATCAATTAACTCATTTGTTTTTTGGCTACTGCTTTAGCTCTTTTTTTATCAAAGAATAAAAGCCCATAAGCTAATGATACAAAAAAGATCAAAACTACAACAATATATACTCCGACTTTCCAACCAAGTGTATTATAATCAAGGAAGTAGTAGGGGAAATGTTGAACTTCACCATTTTCAAGTGTTGAATATACCACACCAGAAAAGCCCAATATTGTAGCTTGAATTAAATAGAGTAGCGGAATAGCGGCAAAATACCATGGATCCTGTTTTTTCATCATTCCAGGCTTTTCAAAAACAAAATAATCAATTATTATCAAAAGCGGTGTAATCAAATGCAACTGCAGGTTTGCAAATGACAACATGTATGAGGTACCCATGCCCCCAGCTATCATTACTGGAGCTAAGACCAACCAGAAAATGATCATGGTAACGGATATCGTTAACATGATAATGCCTGTTGCCCGTTCACAATAGCTTGAGGACCCTTTTATTCCATTTTTTGTAACGTCCTTAAGAGAAAAAATGATTAATACAATAAACATCCCCAGCACGAGAATATTGCTCTGGTTTGTATAATAGAGCAAAGCTGTAGCGTTGGTTCCCCCGCTGAAGAGGCCCATGCCGTCAAGTAGTCCAAATAGGCAAAGGATAATCGCAACACCGCGAAAAACAATTGCTGTAATTCTGTTGTTTTTAATAATCTCATTCATTTTCACCTCAATGATTTTTTGATTTTTTTGCTATCATAGTCTTAGTCAACAGCTCATTAGTCCCTTGAAATAATTAAATATTTATTGCTACTCAATTTAGGAATTAAATTCTACGGCGTTCTACTTAAAAAACCCTCTCTTCTTAAAAGATTGCAATAATGTAGAATTATTTTTGAATTGAATAAAACCGCTACAATTTCTAAAAATGCAAGACTTGCTCCTATTAAACTAGTCATTAGTCTCTATCGCATCAATCACCTTAGTCCTTAAAACAGTATTCGCCCTTTTTTTATCAAGGAGTAATAAACCGTACGCCAATGCCAAAAATACAATTAAAATTCCTACTACAAACAGTGCAACTTTCCATCCCATTGCATAATAGTCAATGAAAAAATATGGAAAATGTTGAACATCTCCATTCTCTAGTGTCATATAAACCACCCCGGAAAAGCCTAAAATGGTAGCCTGAACAAAGTATGAAAGTGGAATTGCAGCAAAAATCCAGGGATCTTGTTTTTTTAATTTTCCTGGTTTCTCAAAAACAAAATAATCAACGATTATTAAAAGAGGTGTTATTAAATGCAATTGGAAATTTTGAAACGATAGTAGCGATGGCGCGCTCATTCCCATTACTGAACTTGCGCTCATCACTGGAGCTAGAACAAGCCAAAACACAAGCATGGTAACAACAATTGCTAGCATTATTATACCCGTAGCTCTTTCACAATAACTTGAAGACCCCTTAATACCATTATTTTTAATGTCTTTAATAGAGAAAACAATTAGTATTACAAACATCCCGATCACTAATATGTTGCTCTGTGTCGTGTAATACAACAGTATATTAGGCGCCATATTATTACTAAATAAACCAACCCCATCAAGAACACCAAATGTAGCTAACAAAGTAGCTACGATACGAAAAACTAATGCTGTGATTCTATTGTTTTTTATCAATTCATTCAAATTATCACCACCCTTAAAGTAATTTACTTTTGGAATTTATATGCCTCTCTTTACAGTATAACATTGCTACGTTGAATGTTTTTATAAATAGCGTACATATATTTTATACACTTATGTCAATTTTGTAAAATTTATTTTCTATATTTCTCATACTTTTTGTAACGAAGAACCCTTTCATTTAATTTTAATCTAATACTATTTAGTTTATCTCTAGTATCTAAAGAAGAATATATACTCTAAAGAAATATTTCTCATCCTGTTTAAACAGGAGTAAAAGAATCCTCATCTTAAGAACTATTTTCGTTCTGTACAGAGATTATCCTTAACCTCAAATGAGTATTTATACAGTTATTTTAATCTATAATAAACCTTTGACATTCATATTCTAGTTAAATTTGCTATACGTGTTTAGTGATGCGTTTTGTAAAAAGTATCACTTGCGTGTGGCTCCTTTAAAAACTTTATATACCATTAAACAGACAGTCATTCGAATTTAATAAATTTTTGATTAAGTTTATTCAAAACAGTTGACAGCTAAAATTTTATGTTATATAATATGCGTATCGCTTAGATACGTTTTATAGAAAGTATCACTTGCGTGTGGCTCCCTTAAAAACTTTATATATCATTAAACAGATAGTTAATTGAATTTAAATAAATATTTGATTAAGTTTATTCAAAACAGTTGACATCCAAAATTTTATGTTATATAATATGCGTATCGCTTAGATACGTTTTATAGAAAGTATCACTTGCGTGTGCTCCTTTAAAAACTTTATATACCATTGAACAGATAGTTAATTGAATTTAAATAAATTTTTGATTAAGTTTATTCAAAACAGTTGACATCCAAAATTTTATGTTATATAATATATGTATCGCTTAGATACGTTTTGTAAAAAGTATTAGTGATCGTGTTCCTTTACATCTCCCATATTTTAAATAGTCGATACAACTTCCATGTATTGTTTTTGTTGCTTAACTTATAAACATGGTTACAAAATTAGAAATGATGTCTCTTTGCACTTCATGACTCTTAGATAAACATTAGACTCAGTACATTTCTATCATTCTTTAATGATTTATAGTGGAACAAATGTTTACAAACTCGTTAAAATTGTGGATAACTAATCTAAAATGTGGATAACTCTCTGTTAATTGTGGATAACTCTCCACAAAACATATAATTTCTTTTACCTGGAGGTAATTAAAATGAATGAAATCAATGATGGGACTTTTAATCAAATGTTGATGCGTTTAACAGAACGCCAGCAGGCGACCGTTTTAAACGTCCTGGAAAATCTAGAAAAGAACAACTCTTTAATGTGGAAACAGGGTTGGAGCTTTGGTAACAATCCCGATTGCTATGGTTCTCCTATGAATCCAATTACAAAAGTGACCTACAGTGGCATTAATTCGATATGTCTCACCACACAAGGATATAGCGATCCTAGGTGGCTGACTTTGCAACAGATAGAAAAAGCTGGATACATATTTAGAGATGGTTTATCTGACGAGGTTTTGAAAAGAGGTGTTAAAATCGAATTCTCTTTGTTTTATGATAGACAAACAAAAAAGCCGTTTGATCAAGGCGCGTCTAATATTGCAACCATGTCGCCTAAAGACCGCAGTGCATACATTAGGGAAAATGTAGTACGCCCGTTTAGGAGTTATACAGTATATAATGCATCTCTCTTAGAGAACATAACTCCTTTTATCGTCACCAATGCAAATAAAATCAAACGCGATGAAGCTCTCGAAGCAATTCTATCTGCCTCAGAAGCCCCAATTTATTATGACGGATATAAAGGCGCCTATTATTCATTGAATAGTGACACTATTCACTTGCCACCCAGAGGCACATTTAAATCAGCCAGTGATTTTTATGGTGTTGCTCTTCATGAAATTGGTCACAGCACAGGGCATGGTTCTAGACTTAAAAGGAACTTAGGCTATCCTCAGAACAGTGAGCCATATGCACTAGAAGAATTGCGTGCAGAATTTGCTTCAATCGTTATTGGGGCAAAATATGGTCTTTCCTTAACTGATGAGCATATTAAAAACCATGCGGCGTATATTGCAAACTGGCGGGAATGCATTATAAAAGATCCTTTATCTCTTATCAATGCTTTAAAAGACGCCTGCAAAATAGCACAATATGTTGAGGGGTTTGTTAAGGCTAAGTCTAAGCCTCAAGAGAAGCAAAAACAAATAATCGCTATATAATCACGATAGGAGGACCAAATGAATTCTGAAAACGCACAAGAGCAAATTGACATTTCAATTAAAGACAAAAACATAATTGGTTATTTGTCGCAATTGTCTAACGACAATTGTGATAATGTTAACAACCTGATAAACAATGCTGTATACCTTGGGCTACAAGAACTTTGTTATAAAAAATTTGGTAACTATAGTGAATCAGTAGTCAAGAAAAGCATGAAGGAACTCGAGTCATTAAAAATGACAATTGATCAAAATGCCGTATCTTTATCTATGTGCGAACGTTTACTGACCGTTTTGTACAATTTAGAAGCAACGAAGATGGGCGGGCTAGAAGTCACTAGCGAGCAACTTGAGGATGGGACTCTAGATCAATTACCAAAATATCTGGTTGCAGAAAAGAATGCTATGTTAACAGCTGAATTTCTTAACAAATGGCGAAATCGTTAAAGTATTGAACCATAATTACTGTGATTTTTTATTAGCTCCTCTTACCAAGCTGGATATGCAAAATCCTATCCAGCTTGGTAAACAAAAAATATCAACAAAGGATTTCTTAATATAATTCTTTTAGCTAATTACTGCACTGACAAGTGCTCACTTAAACGTTCCATGCGAGAACTAAATTCGCAAATCTTAATGGAGGTCATTATGTCTAATCATTCTAGTAAATCAACTGAATTTAAAAACAAACGCAAGTTTCCTTTTGCTTTTTTTTTCTCTCTCTTATTATTTTCTTCCTGTGTTTTAGTTATTTCTTTTTTTATGGATCAAGTCCTTATCTTATTAGATATAATGACCTCTAATTTGTTTCTATCAATACTCATTGGCGTCTTAATTCTATTTCTGATTTTCTTGTTGCGCGGTACCCTAAAAAGTCGCCATCCATCCAATGCCGATATGAAAATTAATAAGTTTTTTATGCCTAATAAAGTTCTAGACAAGTCTAGCGATTTTATAAGATCGGATATTAAAAAAATCAGCAAAACAGAAAAAGGAATCCCTCTGTCCTTTGTTAACAATAACGGAAAGCTTACTGTTTTGTTAACAAAGTCGCTCTCTCACGTTAACATTATAGGGTCAAAGAATCATGACAAAACTGCCCGCTTCATAGACTCTTTTATTGAAACCGCATCTAAATTTAAAAACACCCCTTCATTTGTAATTATTGATCAAGATGGTAGTTTATATAAAAAACATGGTGGGCTGTTAAAGGCGCTTGGTTATAAAATAGATTATATTAATTATAACCGGGCTAATCAATCTATGCGTCTTAATCCATTTGAGCCAGCTCTTGATATTATTAAAAAGCTTAATGCTCCAATTCAAAACAATTTAGGAAAATATATCGTCAATGGTGAATCTTTTGAAACGTTTCCTGAAGCTGAGGCTAATGACAAATTATTTAAAGAGGTGTTACTCAATGAATGCCAAAGCTATTTAAAAAGCGTGATTAGAGCTCTTTTGCCTGACACCAATAGATTACAACAAGTTAATTTGGATGTAGTTAGAAACTTTATAATTGCTATTCTAATCGCGCTTGTTGATGATGTATCAAACGGGGTATTAACTGAATCAAACTTGTGTTTACATAACATATATAACTTGTTATATAACTACATGCGACCAGATGCAATAGTCTGTTTAAAAGATTATTTCGATCGACATAAAAACAATCCGCTCATTAACTCTTTTGTCCAACCCTTGCTAACTGCGTCTTCTCTAGATTTTAAATTATATTTATCGTCTATCAAACGCTTTTTAAATATGTTAAAGTCAGAAGATATAAGATTTATAACATCCGCTAGCGATTTTTCTTTTATGGAATATGACGAATCACCTCATGTGCTTTTTGTATCATATTCTCAAGAGCCGTTTCAAAGCAATTTGGTGACAGTTCTGATTAATCAAGCCTATTTTTCACTAAACAAATTATCAACACATAACAAACTATTTCAAAACTCAGCGGTCGAAAAGCTGACTAATCCCTGCTTTATCATCGTAAACGATTTTGGATCAATACCTGCGCTTTCCGTCTTTGATAAAAATTTACGCACTGCCCCCGCTAAAGGTATCGTGTTCGTGAGTGTTGTTGAAAGCTATGAAACTTTATCCAATACTTATGGTGCGTCAGCACTTCCTGAACTTTTGGATTTCTTTAGGATTACGATAATAGCAGATCCAACGCATCATGAATCTCTCAAGTCATTCATTCCCTTGATTAAAGGCAAACCGAATGTTGACAGTGATGAGATCACAAAAGAGGCTGATGTGATAAAACGCATCCCAAATGCACATCACCCTTTAGATGATCTTTTATCACTAGAGTCAATATTAGCTCAATCAAAGAATTTGCTTGTTTGTAATATCAATCAACTTTGTTTTAAAATAACACTCTTAAACAATACAGAGTGCTCTGTTTCTAATGAGGAGATAAATGAAGTGTTGCCTGAAGTAAATAAAAACTTCATTTTCGAGACAGAACCTCATGAAACATCGCTTGCCTTCTTTAAGAATACTGTGTCAAATCAAAGTTGTTTTAATCCTATATCCCAAGAGATATTGTCAGTTTCAAAGGAATCTAATATGCTGTTTGATCAACACATGTTGGATTGTATAGAAAAAACTGAAAAAAAAGTGAAGTCACTGAAAATTGCCAAGAATAAATCAATTCTTAACATAAAAAACTTTTTACCAGATACCACTTTGGGGGACAAACTTTTAAATACTCCCTCTGAATTAATGCCTGGCTTAATCAGAGAGATTCTAGAATCCCACACTGATTTGTTATTATTTGCCCGTTTGAATTTGGCGACTTTGTCAGCACTCTGTGAGCGTATCATTTCTGCTGAAAATGAGCTCAATGATTTAATCGCTAATTATCAAATAAAGCATCCTGAATGTCCAAAACTGAAAACTGTTAGTTACATTAATACTATGGAGGTATAAACCTTATGTCTAAATTTTTCCCTCATAAATTCATTATTTTATTGTGTGCGTTTTTTGCATTTATTGTAATTTCTTTTGTTTCAGCTACCCCTGATACCACGGTGGCTGTAGCAGATGACGAGACTTTTACATTATACATTGGAGAGCTTGCGGTTTCAAACAAAGATTCTCAATTTGTAACAGGCTATTTTAAAGTGAGTAATGCAAAAAAGCCCTATGTAAGTACAGCTCCGTACAGAATTACTGACTCATCAAAATTATATTTTTATATTGCGGAGGAAAACTACACTTATACTGATTATAAAATTAGTTTTAAATTAAGAATTAACGGTTCGGATATATCTACCTTTTCCATAATTATTAAAGATTCTGAAAAAAATGTAATTCATAATTTGTATGAGTTTCCCTCTGAGGGGATTTTCTCAATGTCAATTGTAAACATCCACACTCCAGCAAATCATGGAAGAGAGCAATATAATTATTATGATGTTTCTGGCTCTGTTATTAAAGACTTTACTGCACCAATTATTGAGGGTGTTGCCTCTTCTTATGCCAATTCTCAGCGAGTTAACTATACTATAAAAGAAAACCATCTTTATTCCGTCCTAATAGATGATACTGCTTTGCCATTCGGCTCCGCGGGGTCTATCTTAACAAGCAACTATAAAGAGGGGGAACACACCATTACTGCGATCGATAGAGCGGGAAATATGTCTTCTTGTACTTTTAAAATTGATAAAACCACTCCTTCGTTAGATATCAAAGCATTTGATGGGTTGCCTGTGGCGTCTGGGAGCTCCCTTAATCAAGTGCTATCATTTTCGTCAAATGAAAAGGTAACACTCTCTTTTTATCGCTTAAGCGGGGATACTTATTATCTACAATCCGCCTGGGAGTCATTTAAGATTGCTGGATTCTATTATGATTCGCGTGAGCTTGATTTTACTGCTAAAAAATATTCACATAATATTTTTTATAGTGCCAGCGAATATGAAACCTATATGCTTAATAAAGAATTAGTTAATTTATCTACGCGTTCAAACTTCACAGGACTTCCCGCTAATCACGAGTATGCAAATGAAACAGAAATGAATGCGTCTCAAAGCGGAAAGACGTACTATGTATATGCTTCCACAGTTTCTGAAACAACTACGTATGCTGTTTTTTTTGATCTTCAACGCGCAAAAAACTATATTAAAAATGTTGTAGCTAATCTAAGGAATTATTCTAGTCTGAATTATTTTTGGGAGGAAGGCTCTTGGAAAGTTTGTGCTACCGATGCGGTGGGCTACTCTATCGAAAAGTATTTTGTTCTAGATTTTACAAATCCCACATTATCAAATACTGCTAGCACCACTTATAATAACCAATTATATTCTAACGAGGCAATAACTATTTCAGCCTCTGATAATTCAGCAATAGCAAATATCTCTTACAGAAAAGACGGTGGCGCCTGGGACATTACCACAGACTCTTATGTAACAATCAAGGATTCTTTAAATAACAACGGAAAGTGGGAGTTTATGGCTACAGATAAAGCTGGAAACGTTAGTGACATACTATCTATTGTGTTAGACACAGTTGCAATAACTTTATCTGTTAATACTCCAGCTGGCAATTCTTCTAACTATTTCAGGGATAATCAAAACGTCTTGTTATCATGCTCTAGCTCAGATATACAATTACTGTCTCTAGACGAGGATGAGATAAATATTACAGGCTCTAGTTATACTTTGTCAGGCGCTACTCTTGCTGCACTCAGCGAAGGTTCTCATTTGTTCAGCGCCACTGACTACGCGGGACATATAACTACCCTCACGTTCTATATAGATAGAACTCCGCCAGAACTATCATGTGATACTACTTATATTAATAAAACTGGCTATTTGAAGATTTCCATTAAAGAACCATATTTATCTTCATTAACAGTTGCCTCTAAATCAGAGGAACTCACAACCCGTGATATTTATGTTGAATCTCTTAATGATGGCATATATCCAATCAAAGTAGTGGATAAAGCGGGAAACACAACAACAATCTATTTCACAGTTGACAGAGTCTCGCCTGTTTTTGAGATAAATCCTTATTACAATAAAAATGAAACCGTTACTATAAATTATGATAATGATGATTATTCACACGCAACTATTGATGATTTTTACATTTATAGCCCAATAAAAAGCTTTTTAGCCTCAGGACTTGCTGATGGACCACATACTGTTATTGTTTTTGACAAGAGCGGCAATAGCAGTGGAAGCCAAATATTTATTATAGATTCTGTTCCTCCAGTGCTTTCTTCATCAAATCAAATTAAATCTGGGGACTATGTAAATGAGTCTTTTACTATAACTAGCAATGATGTTAATAGTTATAAAATTTATTGGTATTATTCTCAGAAATCTTTGGTTGAATGTACCATTTATAACGCTACAATGAGCACAGATGATAATATTAATTCCATTTCTTTTGATTACTCATTCAGTAATGGTTGGTATTCGTTTTTGGCTGTTGATAAAGCTAAAAACCCGTCTCTGTTATTTAACATCTATCTTGATTTTACGCCGCCCATGTTTAATATGTCACGAATGTCAGATCGTAGCGCAGTACTTGATGGTGACTATACTACCTCGTATGTATCTTTTTCCATAACAGAGGACACTGATAGCTATTTCGTGTTTTCGAAAAAGGTTTCTGGCGAATATATCCATATACCAGAATGGGATTCATTCAAGGCACAATATATATATTTTGATGAGCGCTATTATAATATTTCCTCAAATCCTTCGCACACCATTTTCTATAATCGTGAGGATGCTATAAATGCAATAATTGAAACGGAGAAAAAGACTATAGGATATCGCGGCGCTTGGCACAGCTCGGACGGTTATATTATTTTAGATAGTGAGAGTCCTTATGCTGTTCAAGGATCACTCTTTTATACTTATGCATATAAGGCAATCGATAATGAAATAACTAATTACATATTCTTCGATTTCGATCGTCTCATTAGTTTTATTACAAATACTATTGTTTATGATTTTTTAGGCTATCAAGCAACTAATTACTTTTGGGAAAATGGTGATTGGGAGGTCATAGTATATGACAGCGCAGGAAATATTGCGGTCAAGCATTTCGTCCTAGACACAGAGGTCCCAATAATAACAATTGTAACTCCTGTATTGGCCTTAAACCAAACCATGTATGGCATTGATGACACACTAACAATTAGTGTAAAAGATTCAAACTTTTCAAAACTCTTATTAAACGATCAACTTTTTGAATCGCCCTATACTATATCAGCACTAACTTTAGGTAACGGTCGCCATAATTTAAAAGCTTTTGACAAAGCTGGCAACTTTAGTGAGTATTCTTTTGACGTGGATGTAACAGCACCCGTGTTGACTATGAATAATATCCAGTTTTTAGATGGCAAGTATTACTATAAAAACCAGGACCTGTTATCTCTAATTATTAATGATGTGTATGTTTCATGCGTTTATTTAGATAATTCTAAGATTTCATCTTGGTGCGATATTACTGTTAATTCTCAAACTTTCCTTGCTGGCACACATATCTTTACTGTATATGACGGAGCACTTAATTCATCCTATGTTTATTTTGTTGTAGACTACACAGCTCCTGTTATTTCTTTATCAAAAACTATATTCAATGCCCTTGATACAATTGATATAATTATTGGTGAAATCAACATGGACAGTCTCTTCATTGATGATATAAACAAAGGTTCTTCTAGAAGCTTTTTAACCACTGAATTAAAGGATGGATCGCACACCATTAAAGTCGTAGATCGTAGTGGTAATGCCACAGAAATTGCTATCACAACAGATAAAACTCCTCCTAGCTTCACATTAGCCGACACCTATCCGATGGGTTCAACTATTCCTCTAAATATTATTGAAGCTACTGAATACAAAATAGTACTCCTTTCTGATAAATCTACTTATTCAATAAAGGACGATATCTTATATTTCTCCTCGCCCTCAGCGGCATACGGCACTCATACTGTTATGGTCACAGATAGAGCAGGAAACATAACTGAGAAAAGTTTCTTTTATGGGACTTCTGCCCCTGACATCTTTTTCTTAAAAAACAATATTAAACATTATTCTGACATTTACCTATCCGCATCGGATGAACTGATCTTGTTTGTAGGCTCTTCATTTTATAGTGAAGCCTTTTTAGGCCAGACAACGTTGAATATAACCCAAGTAGCTAATGAAGATGGCTTTTACTCATATGAATTTGATGTGAAATCGCTCCCTGACGCAAAATACGCTGTGCGCGTCACAAATAGTAGCGAACAGTATTCAATACTCAATTTTATTGTAGACACAGCTCCACCCGCAATAGAACAATTTTCTTTAGATCTTCTTCCTGTGCTTAACGGTTTTTATGCAAGCTCAGATAGATGTCTTTCGATTAAGGTAACAGATGATAATTTTAGTCATCTAACATTAAATGGTGTTAGAGAAAATATTCTTAATTTATACTGGAGCTTAGAAATAACCAATACCTCCAAACTTACAGATAATACCTATTCCTATACATTTTTTGATAAGGCTGGGAACTCTACATCTTTCTATTTTATAATAGACAAAACAGCCCCTACCATCACTTTTACAAAAAATGGGATTTCTATAGGAAAAGGCTTTTCTGCTAATTGCAATGATGTTCTTGAAGTATCTTATTTTGACATGAATTTCTCACGCATTTTGATTAACGGTGAGAATCTTTTAGATTTGTCATCTATAAACAATTTGCAAGACGGGAACTATGAAATTAAGGTTTTTGACCTCGCTGAAAATTCGTCATCTGGTGCGTTTTTTATTGATTCCGTTCCGCCTGAAGTAAAATTACTAAAAAATGGCGTTTCTGTCCAATCTGATAGCTGGTTTCCATCTAACACATCTATTATTTTTCAAGTTGATGAGTTTTCAAACTGCACATTTTATTTTAATGAGGGTTTAACAACTGCTTTAAATTACAACAGTAGCACTCTTTATGACGGCAAGCACACGTTTAAGGCTGTAGATAAAGCAGGTAATATTTCAATTGTCACATTCTATCTCGATTTACAAACCCCTGTGCTTACTTTAAATAAAGCACTATACGAAACAGAAGCTTTAGCTTATTACAATGTGAATGATACTGTTATTATTACTGTTAACGAAAATTTCCTTGATTTGTCTGAATTTACCTATAATTTGGATGGCGGAGAATACCAACCTGTCTTAGCTTCGACATTCAAGGCGTCTACTATGTTTGATGGCGTCTATAATTTTAAACTCGTTGATCCCGTAGGGTCTGTTTCTAGCGTTTCTTTCGTCATAGATAAAATTGCACCAAATGTTTTATTAATAGACACGTCTAAACCAGATGTTGATTTTGCCTCAAAACCTTATGCCACAAAAGACATTTCATTATCAGTCACTATAACTGATACAAATAAACTATCTGGATATCTTCTAGATTCACAATCGATTAATACAACTAGCACAATTGTTTGTGCAGGTTTGTCTGAGGGCGCACATCTTATAACCGCGACAGACAAGGCTGGAAACATTACTGAGTATCAATTTTTTACAGATTGGGATCGTCCTGTAATCTCTTGGAATAAAACTTTTCACATTACACCTGTTTACAAAAGCACTGAGCTTATAAGCATATCTGTTCAGGATCGTTTCTTTGAATCAATTGAGTTGAGCTCAAATGATGAGATTATATTTACCTCTAATTTGGCTGTAACATCTTTTTATCCTAGCTCGCTTTTAGAACTTTCTTTTGATTACGATGTTATCATGTTAACTGCACGTGATAAGTCTGGCCAGTTTGAAAATATGCTGTTTTATATAGTTTCGCAACTGCCATCACTTAAAGTATATAAAAACGAAGTTCTAGCAGAAGAAGGCATTTATTTCGCGCCTAACGATTACATGTCTTTTGAAGTTTCCTCATCATCGCTTTCTTCCACTTTTTATTTGGATGAACAGAAAATAGCGGGCTCTTTTAAATTTGAAGATGCTTTGACTCTTTCAAATGGCACACACACTATTAAAATGATTGATGCTGCGGGCAATCAACTTTCTTTTTCATTTGAATATGATGATGTTTGTCCCGTCTTAATAGTTAGGAAAAACGGAAGACCTCTGACAGAAATTGATTATGTGTCTATTTCCAGTGATTCAATTGTAATAACGAATGGTGACGTTTTGACAATCAGTGCAACTGATTTACACTTAAAATCATTCGCTTTTTTAGAGGATCCCTTCTCTGAAATAATTGTGTATGGATCAGATCAAGCTCCTGGACTCATTAGCTATGAAGCATTAGACATTGCTGGCAACAAAACATTCATCACTCTGCTTGTTGATAAAAGTCCGCCTATTATAAGTCTATATAAGGGTGGTATAATAATGCCAGATGGAACACATTACAACGATTTTGATGCTTATATCACTATCAATGTGGCTGATTATTATCTACTGCTTTATAACAATCTCCCTTTCGATGGGGTGGCCGAATGGGATGTTAAAACCCGCTACGAGGGAGTCCACAAATTCGAAGCTTACGATGCTGCGGGAAATTATTCTGTAATAACTTTTGTTGTGGACAGAACGTCGCCAGAAATCATTTTTAACAAAACAGCAAGTAGCAACGGCGTGCTTTATTATCAAGCTGATGAAATTGTAGAATTTGATGTGATAGAAGCAAATTTAGCTTACATCAAAGTGAATGGCACATTAATAAACAACTTTTACTTTGATACAAACTCCCGCCTGGATGGTACTTACTCAATTGTAATAGCGGATTATTCTGGTAATAGCATCACTCGTCATATCGTAATAGACAAGACCGCCCCTGAGGTCGCTGTCAGAAATGGTTATGCCGGAACCCCTATGACTGAAGGTTTGTTTGCCTCAAGTTCTTCTACATTATATGTCCTTTTTAATGACGCTAATAAAGATTACTGGATGTTGGATGGGACTAGAATGGACAGTTTCCCACAGCCATCAAACCTGGAAAATGGTTTGCATACCTTAATTGGATATGACAAGGCTGGGAATTATTCAGTATCTACCTTTACTGTGGACAAAGATGCTCCTGTTTTCTATTTGTTTTCTAAAACTGCATACAATAATAATTTCTATTATAATGGGGATGATGTCGTTAACTATTATTATTACGATGTGAATTTTACTTATGTTTTATTAAACGGAGTCGAAGTGGAGGGAGTAATCTCCACATCCCTGTTGACCACCACAACTAACACTTTAGAAGCTTATGATCTTGCAAATAACTTTACTAGAATAACCTTTATTCTAGATAACATAAATCCTACTCTTACTCTCAAGAAAAATGGCACTGATGCTCTCCTTGAGAATGAATACTACAACGCTCGTGATATTATTTCAATTGCGTGCTCAGATGTGGGATCTAGTATTGAGTCTGTATCTCTTGATGGGGTTGAGACTGTTCTGCGAAGTTGGGCTAGTAACACATTATCAGATGGTACTCATATTATATCGGTCATTGACGTGGCTAAAAATTACACTTCTATTACATTTCATGTAGACAACACACCGCCAGAGTTTAATGTACAGGGTTATTATAACCTTGACTCTATTATTGATGTTTATGTAGCAGATGAAAACCTTGATGTTTTTACTATCGACGGCAATAGTGTTAAGTCCTCTTATATACCGTATGATTCATTAGAAGAAGGTACACACACATTATATGCAAAAGACAAGGCTGGGAATACTTCCTCAATACAATTTATCATAGACTTCACTAATCCTACCCTTGTTCTTTATAAAAACTCTCAAGTGGTTGAGAGTGGGTTCTTTATTAAAGCTTCTGATACTTTCAGTATTTTTGTTAATGACCTGTTCCTTGAGAGAGTCTTGTTTGATGGAGAATTCACTTCTACTAGACTGTGGAAAAGTGAGGCTCTAGATGAAAGAGTACACACCATTGAAGTATATGACCTTGCAGGCAATTGTACATTAGCATATTTAACAGTAGATATGACAGCACCATTTCTTGATTTACAGGAATTTTACATAGCAGGAGAAACTATTAATTTAACGGTCTCTGATTTAACAACAGTTACAGTGCTACTCGATGGTGTTGAAATAAGTGATGCTGTCTTAACTGCAGACTCATTAGAAGAAGGCACTCATAACATAGTTTTAACAGATCAAGCTAACAACAACTTCCAATCCTCATTCCTTGTAGATTTGTCAGCACCTGTTTTGAATCTATCGGGTTTTTCTCCAGATGGTAGTTTCATAAGTTCTTTTGTTACAGAAACATATGGAGATTTAACTATTACTGTGTCTGATGTATCAACCGTTAAATTATGGCTAAAACATGATGATGCGGATTTCTATTATTACAGCGTCTCTTCCTTTATTCTTTATGGATTTGATCGTAATGCTGGTTATTGGCAATTCTATGCTGAAGATAATGCGGGTTATACTTCTGATGTTTATTCCGTAACAGCATACTTCTGGCCACCATCTGTTGATATTACTGGCATTGTGACAGTTACTGATTCAACTCTTTACACTAATCAAGAGGTCACTATAGTAAAAGATCCTTATTCCCGCTATGTATATATTTTTAATGAACATTCATTTTATCCTTCTCAAGATACTTTGATAATTGAAGCTATTGAATCTAATGAGGGCAAGCATAGTATATATGTGGTTGATGCATTTAACAGACCAAGTGAACTTTATGTGATAATTCTTTCATTCACACATAACTTTAAAAACATAGATTTAATCGAAGAGAGTTTTAAACAGAGCACATGGTACACTGTGGATCTGCCATATAACATTTTTGCAGTAACTTCTAAACCTAATATAGCAGGGTCATATAGTTTCCCTAATTGGGAGGAGGCCCTAGCTTTTGCTAAGGCTCAAGAAAAAGAGTATCGTGTTGTGATGGTAGGCGATGTCATAACGTATGTCTCTACTTCAAATGAAACTGTAATACTCAAATACGACTCATACGAGGCTTTAGACCTTGCTGTTGAGTACTATGCTAAAAAATATATATCAAGCAGAAAAACTTTTTCATTTAGTGATTATCAAAACACCTATGATACGATTTATTCATCACTCACTGCTAACTCGCCCATTAAACCTCTCTTTATAGACTCCAAAACTCCACTCTATCTCGTTAGAAAAGAATATGTTCCTGTCTCAAACTCCGCCTTGTCTCCAGTCAGTGCAACGCTTACCTTTATAGCCTCAAGTGTTGGTTTAGTCACTCCCGTTCAATTTGCAATTAAATATGGGGTGTCTTTAGAATCTCTGCTCAACGAAAATGGCCATCTTTATGAGGGGTATTATCTTTATTCTGAACGTGATCTTTGTGGCAATGAGGAATCAGCTGTTTTATTCATAGATTTTGCAGAGCCTACTATATCAGCATCGATCCTGCGAGATGACGGCAATTCAGTTCAGGTTATAACTAAAGATTTAATAGGGGTCATGAGTGGGGTATTCTATGTTAATGAGTTTAGTGTCGTTGAGTTGTTTGATAATATGGATTCTGATTTCATCGGGATTTCTATTACCTCTACAAGTTTCTATGGCCTTTACACAAAAGGCGACACCCTTCCTGTCTTGAACTCCACGCTGGGGTCAGGATTATATACTGTCACAATATTTGATAGATCATACAACACTCTTAGATTTAATGTTATCGTGGCTGGGAAAATTCCATCGTGGTTATATTCATCACTATCGGCATCAGAAAACAAATTAACCGTTTACATTTACAAAAATGATCAATATAACGCTTTCACCTCTTTAAAACTTGCAAAAATTTTCTCTGATGGCAGTATAGAATATTTAGAAACAGATTCTGAGGGTAGAGCAATTGATATTTACAATACATATTACGAAATCACCAGTGGTGGCAAATATACCTTTATAATCACAGATATCTATGGTAGAACCACAGAATTTGAACCTATTTTCTTCGAAAAAGACATGCCGTCAGGGTTGCTCTCTGGTGTTTCAAATAAGGGTGTGTCTGGCAAAACTGTCACTTTCTCTTATGCTGATGAGTTCAACTTAACTATATATACAGTAGTTCCATCTGGGGCGAAAATTCCAACCTCGGAAATATTCCCTGTCTACGACTCTCCTATAAACACCTATATTGCAACATTTAATCCACAATCTGGCAAAACCATTAAATACCTTTTGGTATTAGCATCTAAGACTGATCCTGGTATATATTTAGAATATTCCTTTGAGTTAGATGCCGAGCCCCCATTATATCGCATTTTAACAGGGCAGACAGAAATTTCTGCGGGCAGCTCTATTAATACACCATTCAAAATTGAATGGGCAGAGGTTTCTGTCCTGGGATATGTTTCTAAGGATTCTGGTGTTACTAACTCTTACATTAATGGAACGCTTATTACTGCTAACGGATTACATTCATTCACAGTAAAAGATAAAGTTGGCAACGAATCGACCTTTGAGATTTACCTTGACAGCGAAGTTTCCTTTGACTTTAATAAGCAAGTAGTTAAATTGGCAGACGGTTCCTTTATAACTAATCAATCCATAATGATTAAGGTCTTAGAGGACTCTAAAAATTATTATTGCTTACTTAATGGAGTCTCCCTCCCACAAGGCTCTGTTTTAGAAGAGCATGGGACATACTCAGTAATTATTGAGGACCTGTTTGGAAATATGATTGATTTTACTTTGATAATAGATTTGGTAACACCTAAGTTCACTATATCTAATATAGAAAATGGTTTAACAAATGAGGACATCAACATAACTACAGATGACAATACTGCAATTATATCTGAGACGTCATTCAATTACGAAACTTCACTACAATACATAACACATGGCAGTACTTACTCTGCAGAAGGCTTATATTATTTCAAAGCAGTTGATCCTGCTGGCAATATTGCAACAATATCCATCACAATTGACAAGAGCGTTAGCATGACTGCCTCTGTTGAAAACAACCTGTTAACTACATCAGCCGTAAAATTATCATACGATGAGCCTGTTAAAGCGACGGCACTCTTGAATGGGGAGGCCATTCAAATGAACGATAGATTTGAGGCAGTGGGGCGCTATATCGTAACGGCTACTGATCTTGCTAAAAATGTATCTGTTTTGGACTTTACTATACTGCCCACACGTGTTAAGGAACTGTCTCTTGTCATCCCAGAACAATTTGAAATAAAAAGTGTTACATTAGGATTAGTTTCGTGTCCTGTGACTAGTAACAAAATAAATTTTATCGACTCTGGGACTTACTATATCACATTAAAATCATTATCAAGCGGCAAAGAGTATCAGTTAGTACAAACCGTAGACTGCACCCCTCCTGAAGTAAAAATCACAGAGAAAAACGGTGTGGTTTCGCTATCAAATCTTTCAAAGAGTAATGTAACTGCCGAGCTATACAAAGACGGTACATTAATAGAAGATTTCTTGATCCCAGGGGCCATAGAAGAGAGCGGTTCATATAAAATAATCTTGACTGATGAGCTTGGTAATGTAAGAGTATATGAGTTTGCGGTTATAAAGCAGTTGAATCCCTTTACAATTGTTTTAATCTGTGTAGGAGGTGTCCTCTTAGCTTTAGCTGTATTCTTTATTATTCGTGGAAGATTCGTAAAAGCATCATAAAGGAGGCTTTAATCTATGACTAACATTAATTCATCATAACCAATTATTATACAAGGCTTATTCGCCAAACAAAAATAAGTATCAACAAACAAAAATAAATATCAACAAAGGAGATCAATACAAAAATGAAAAATTCATTTTTATCAGCGCTCTCTGCGCTAGCATCTAATGATGCACAAGCCCTGGATAAATTGACTAACAATTTAACCCAGTTGCTTAAAAATTTCTATCCGTACATAATTGCAGTCATATCTGCACTAGTAGTGTTCTGGGCAGCCTATATAGGTCTTAAATGGTGGCAGGCTGGCAACCAGGAAAAGCAACGTGAGGCAAAAGCCTATTTAAAGAACTTTATACTCGGTGTTGTGCTTATATTCGTTTTATCTGTGGTCGTAGTCGGTCTTATAAGCTGGTTAGGCAACTGGATGGAAACTACTATGTAAATTAATAGTCTATTATTTGTGCGGGCTCTATTAAGAGCCCGCAAAGGCTGGTTTAAGTATGGAAGTAATGATTAAAAAATTCTTTGCGCAAATTTCTTTTGCGATGTTGAGTTTGCTCGACGGCATGAATGTTCTGTTTAGATTCCTAGCAGGCTTAGGCAGTGGTGATACAGATTTAGTCTCATCCTTCATTAAAAATGATGCTATCTCTTCTGCTTGGATCTACATTGTAATAATATCTCTGGCTTCTCTTGCAATCCTGACAGTTGTAGCCCTAATAAAGACAATGTCGGATCCTAAACGTCGTCAAACAAAAATCATCGGCACTTTTTTTGGCGCAGTTTTATCAATGTTTATAACCCAAGCTGTAGTTTTTGGTGGGATTGCTGTATCTAACGTTCTTCTAAAGACTGTTGATAATGCAACAACTTTTGAATATAACATGACATTTTCTCAACGTATTATGAAGCTCTGTGTTGCAGAGTCAGGGTGGAGAGATGGATATGGTCCAGAAGATTTTAATCCTAACTCTCTTGCTTTAGATGTGTTTGGCTTTTATATATCTACTCCTGCGGGTTTCGAAATTGCACCTAACACTACTATAGAGAAAGAGGGAGAGGATGGTTCTATTGAATATTTTCTTCACGGGGAGACTTATCTAGGCGGTGGGATCGTAGATCTATATAAAACTAATATCTTCCTTTTGTTTATTGTGTCATTGATCCTTGTGATCATTATTGCTTCAATGCTACTTAAACTAACGCGACGGATTTTCGATGTTATTTTACTGTATCTCGTCATGCCTTTTACTATATCTTCTATGCCTCTTGATGATGGAGAACGCTTCAAATCCTGGCGGGAGAATCTCACTGGCAAAATTTTATCTATCTATGGCACAGTTATATCATTCAATGTTTTTAATATGTTTGGAACGGCTCTAGAGAGTTTGACTGCCGCTGGGGAGAATTCGTCAGCTAATACAATACTCTCATTTTTATTGATAATAGGTGGCGTTTTTTCTGCTGCCGGTGCTTCAACATTGTTTTCATCAGTCATTGGTCTTGGCAAGACCCAAAACGTGAAAGCTAGTGTCAATTCTAATAATGGAGGGGGTGTTAGCGCTATTACTCAAATGAGAGATTCTATACGAAGCGTTGCTCACAAAAAACAACAAACTGCTATTGCAAACGGCACTTCAGTAACACAAGGTGGTATGAACGCTTCAACCTTATCTAGTGCCGGAAAGTTTGCCGCAGGTCTTAGTAACGTGACTACTGGCCTAGCTCGATATGCTGGACTAAAAGTAATGGCAAAACTGACAGACAAATCCTTAAAATATGCGTTAAAAGGCGGGGCTAATACATCAAGTGGATATGCCTCAAATTCATCAAATCAAACACAAAATAAAGAGTCCGCTCAAAAATCTCTTGCACTACCTGAGAAAAATACACCATCTGGATCTGTTGATTCAAACAAAAAGGATTAGTATTATGAGAGTAATTCCAAAAAACACAAAGGTTAAAGCTACTATTATAAAAGGACTCACAATGTCAGATTTTGTTGTGGCTGGGTTTTGCCTACTCTTCCTTGGCATAATAGCTTTTTCTTCAATCCCTGGCAAGATCTTCATCGTAATTGGTTTAGCAATTCCCTTAGGTCTTCTGTTTGCCCCAATTACAGGAGAAGGCCGATTCTATACCCACGTTGGTTCTGTAATCCAATTTTTGTTCGCTCAAAAAAACTATACGGGCAATGAAATCAAAAGACTCATTCCTTATACAAAAATCTTTGACGATGGAACTATCGTTTATCCTGACTACTTTTCTAAAGTCATCTCAGTTGGGCAAATCGAATTTTCTCTCTTGACTGAGCACGCTCAAAACAACAAAATTTCTGTTCTAGAGAGGCTCTTAAGACTAGTAGATGACGATGGGGCATTGGATTTAGTAAAGATTGATAGACCTTTAAATCTTGATCCTTTTTCCGCTTCGCTTTTTGAAAAAGTAAATCTTGCTACTGCTGATGTGAAACGGTCTATTCTTAAATCGAGAATAGAACAAATTGATAGACTTAATAATCTAGATAAACAATATAGGCCTTTCTTCTATTTTGTTTTTTATGGATCCACTGAAAAACGCTTACAAGAAACTGTATCGCTTGCCGTATCAATTCTCCATCAGTGCGAATTGGTAGCAGAGGCTACTAATGCTAGAGAGACAGTAAACTTTCTAAAATATTGTAACACCAGATTCTTTGATGAGCGTGAAATTTTGGACGTTAAGCCAGAAAACTTTATTGACTATATTATCCCTAAAAAAATCAAATTTTCATCCTCCTCCTACACAGCAGATGATGTCGAGGCCTTTAGTGTAGCAATATCAGATTATCCTTTATCTGTTAGCAACGCTTGGGGCGCAGATATGTTTAACATAAACAACACTAAAGTCGTCTTAAAGATCCGCCCAATCGACAGGATCAAAGCAATTAGACGCATCGATAAAGCAGTAAACGAAATCGGCAGTAGAGAATCTGATATCGCTAAAGCTAGTGAGGTTGTTGCAAATGAGAGCCATCTTGAAACAATGGCATCTACCCTGCAAGCAATACAAAATGAAAATGAATCCCTCTTTGATTGTTCCATTACAATAACAGCTTTTAATAACAATAAAGAACCATCTGTGGCGGTCCGCCGCGCTATTCGACACAAAATCATCAGCTGTGGCTTTAAATTATCTCTCCTTAGATCCATGCAGATGCAAGGCTTTTTAGCTTCAAACATATCAGCTACCCGAGTTCTTAAACGCTTTGAACGCGGGATCAATTCTTCATCTCTAGCTGCCGTTTTCCCTTTTGTCTCAACTTCAATAATAGATATGCCAGATGGGATTGTATTAGGTTGCAATCAGTATCCCGTAGCGCTAGATATATCTAAGCGCGATGGTAATCACACAAATTCTAATTGTTTAATCCTAGGAAAACCTGGGAGCGGAAAATCCTATGCTGCAAAGACTATTATTACAAACCTTTTTGCAGACGATTGGCGGGTCTTTATATTGGATGTCGAAAACGAGTTTTCCACTCTTTGCAATAATGTGGGCGGGGCTAAAATAGATGTGGGAGCGGCGACTCAAGGCCGAATTAATCCTTTTCATATATATGGACTCTTAACAGATGACGGAAAAACTGCCACAAGCGAAAGTGTCTTTACAAATCATTTAATAGCTTTAGAGAGTTTCTTTAAAATTACATTAGAGGGTATTTCCCCAGATACGCTTGAGCTTGTTAATAATCTTATAATAGAGAGTTACTCAAAAAGAGGAATTAGTGAAAATACTGATTTCACTACCCTTAGACCAGATCAATTTCCTGTCTTTGATGATTTGTTAAGTGTGGTGCAGTCCAAGTTAAGAAACGTAAAAACAACTTCAAACCCACACCTAACACAAAATTTGCAACGCGCAGAGACTTACATCTCAAAATTCGCAACTGGTGGACGTTATTCATCACTGTGGAATGGGTTTTCTACGCTCAGTGCGGACAGGGAATTTACAGTTTTCAACTTTCAGTCACTGCTTGCTAATAAAAATCAGATCGTGGCTAACGCACAAATGCTTTTAGTCATGCGTTTTTTAGAGCAAGAAATAATTAACACCAGAGACAAAAACCGTGACAGGAAAAAACTTGTGCGAACGGTTATAGTAGCAGACGAAGCACATGCCTTTACAGATCCAAAATTTCCTATTGCTTTAGACTTCCTATTCCAAATGGCTAAACGCATTAGAAAATATGCAGGATCGTTATTCTTTATAACACAAAATCTAGGAGACGGCACAGCAAACCAAGAAGTATCTTCTAAAACTCAAGCAATCTTTGCAAACTGCCAGTATTCTTTCATCTTTAATTTACCTCCTCAAGATATCCATAGACTTGTAACTCTTTATGAAAAATCTGGAGGCATAAATACAGCAGAACAAGATGAAATAACGAGTAATCCTCAGGGCTCATGCTTCTTAATCTCCGCTACCCGCGAGAGGGCTAGCTTTTCAGTTGTCTCAACACCTGTTGTTGAAAATTTGTTTATAAGAAATGATGAAAAGCAACTTTGATATAAGTTCTAAGAGCTCTTCAAATTTGTATTGGTCTTAAATCAATAGTGGTGGTGCTTTTAGCTTTTAATGGTTATAAAAGGCTATGGGTTTTTCTGATTTGACTAGTTTAAACTTGCGTAGGTTTTTTAGAAACTCTGTTCAATTTTGTTTTCTGTTATGAGGTTTTTATTTAACATTCTAACTAAGACTGGGTTTTTTTTTAAGCTCGTAAATTTTAATAAAATTTACCAAAAAAATCCTTTTTTTATGTTTTTTTTATTTTACAAATTTTTTTATTTTGAATGCTTTTTTTGTGGCTTTTTAGTGAATTTTATGTTATAATTTATATAAGTAAAATGATGTCATAAGCTGCATATTCTACATGACATCTAGGAGTGAAAATGTCAGACACAGACGAACTTCAAACCATCCCAGTGGATAATCTAGCAAATTATGATGAGGCGGCAATCCAAGTCTTGGAAGGGCTAGAACCAGTAAGAAAACGCCCTGGGATGTATATTGGATCCACTGATGCAAAAGGTTTACATCATTTGGTAACAGAAATTGTCGATAATTCTATAGACGAAGCTTTAGCTGGTTTTTGTAACAACATTACTGTTGTTATTTTAGAGGATGGCTCTTGTAAGGTTAGTGATGATGGAAGAGGAATCCCCACCGGCATAATCCCTAAGGAACAGAAATCGGCGGTCGAAGTTGTTTTAACAAAACTTCATGCCGGGGGCAAGTTTGGGGGAGGCGGATATAAAATAAGTGGTGGACTGCACGGTGTTGGTTTATCAGTTGTTAATGCTCTTTCAGATTATTTAGAGGTTGAAGTCAGACAAAACGGGCTTGTGTATAAGCAGGTCTATCATCAAGGGGTGCCTGATTATGATTTGACTGTTGTTGGCTCCTCAGATAAAACTGGCACCAGCATTAAATTCTATCCTGACTCTGAGATATTTGAAACTACTATCCTCCAATATGATATGATAAAAGCAAGGTTAAAAGAACTTGCTTATCTTAATAAAGGGCTTAGAATAACTCTAACTGATTTAAGAGAAAATCCTCCAAGGGAAGAGACTCATTATTACGAAGGTGGGATTAAACACTATGTAGAATCCTTAAACAAATCGAAAGAAGTCATATTCCCAGACCTTTTGTATTTCGAAGAGAAAGTAGGTGAAAACATAATCGAATGTGCTATTCAATATAACTCTGGCTATACTGAAAATATTTTTACCTTTGCTAACAATATTAACACCCAAGAAGGTGGTGCGCATCTCGACGGGTTAAAGTTTGCACTGACACGCGCCGTAAACGAATATGGACAGAAAAACAAAATACTAAAAGAGACTGAAAAGTTATCTGGGGACGACGTCAGAGAAGGAATTACGGCTGTTTTGTCTGTTAAGCTCCCAGAACCTCAATTCGAGGGACAGACTAAAACTAAACTTGGAAACAGTGAGATTAGAACTATTACTAATAAAGTTGTCTATGAAAAGCTTAGTGAGTTTTTAGAGGAAAACCCGAAAGCTGGAAAAGACTTAACTGCGAAATCTATCAATGCCCAAAGGGCTAGAGAAGCTGCAAGAAAGGCTAGAGAATCATTTAGGAAGGGCGTTTTAGATGGAGCTTCGCTCCCTGGGAAGTTATCGGATTGTTCTAACACCAATCCGGCAAATTGTGAAATTTACATTGTAGAGGGCGATTCTGCAGGTGGCACTGCAAAGAGTGGTCGAGACAGACAAATTCAAGCAATTTTGCCACTGCGCGGTAAGATCTTGAATGTTGAAAAAGCCCGTGATCACAAAATTTTAGAAAATAAAGAAATATTGGCAATGCTTAAGGCTTTTGGCTGTGGCTATAAAAACGATTTTGATATTAATAAGCTTAGATATGACAGAATAATATGCATGACAGACGCGGACGTCGATGGCAGTCATATTCGTATTTTATTATTAACTTTTTTCTTTAGATTTATGCGTCCGCTCATTGAAGAGGGGCATGTATATATTGCACTCCCTCCCTTATATAAAGCCACTTATGTAAAAGATAAGGGCCATGATCATTATTTTTATTCAGACGATGAACTGAAGGTTTTCCAGGCACAAGCTACTGGAAAATATGAATTGCAGAGATACAAAGGTTTAGGTGAAATGAATGCTATTCAGTTGTACGAAACAACTATGAATCCTGAGACACGCACTCTGTTGAGAGTGACATTGCGTGACGCTGAAGAAGCAGACGAGATTTTCTCTATCTTAATGGGAGAACAACCAGAGAAACGCCGTGAGTTTATTAACCAACACGCTACTCTTGTAAAAGATCTCGATATTTAGTTTTCTACTAACTGATAAATTTAAAACCACGAGGTAAAAATGGCAAAAGACAGAAAAGGTTTGGATATGGAGCGTATTCAAGAGGCTCTATCTAAAACAAAAATTGTACCAATAACAGTAAAAGATGAAATGACTAAATCTTTTATTAGTTATGCTATGGCAGTTAATGTGAGTCGCGCAATCCCAGACGTGAGGGATGGACTTAAACCTGTGCATAGACGAATTCTTTATGCAATGAGTGAGATTGGAAACACTCATGATAAACCCTATAAAAAATGTGCTAGAACGGTGGGTGAGGTTTTAGGTAAATTCCATCCACATGGGGACTCTTCAATCTATGACGCCCTTGTAAGAATGGCCCAAGACTTCACAATGCGAATGCCACTAATCGATGGACATGGTAACTTCGGGTCTGTTGATGGTGACACTGCAGCCGCTGCGCGTTATACGGAGTCTCGATTATCGAGGATCGCTGGAGAATTACTGCGTGATTTAGATAAGAATACAGTTGATGTATATCCAAACTTTGATGACACGCTAACACAACCAGTCGTATTACCAGCTAGATTTCCTAACCTGTTAGTTAATGGTAGTGAAGGCATCGCTGTTGGAATGGCAACTAGTATCCCTCCACATAACTTAGGAGAAGTCATTAATGCAACCGTCGCGTTAATCGATAACCCTGATATTTCTATAGATGAACTGATTAAATTTATACCATGCCCAGATTATCCAACAGGCGGCATTATAATGGGCTGTGACGGGGTTTGGCAAGCCTATAAAACAGGCAAAGGCGGCATCGTAATCAGATCAAAATGTGAGATCGTAGAACACGATGGCCATAGTAGAATCATTGTATCAGAGCTACCTTTCCAGGTCAACAAAGCAAACCTTTTAGCAGCGATGGGTGAACAAGTGCGTGCTAAGAAATTAACTGGGATTTCACATTTAAATGATGAATCTGACCGGTTTGGGATGCGCATGGTTATAGATGTAAAACGTGACGCTAATGCAGAAGTCGTGCTCAATAGTTTATATAAACAAACAGATTTACAAATCTCTACCGGGATTACATTTTTAGCCCTGCATGAAGGCGTACCAAAGATCATGAATCTAAAAGAGATGCTTTCAGCATACGTAGCCCATCAAAAAGTGGTTATTGTCCGCCGCACTGAATTCTTATTAAACAAGGCTCTTGAACGCGAACACATCTTATTAGGATTGGTTATAGCTCTTGATAATATAGATGATGTGGTTGAGATTATAAAAAAATCAAAAGACCGGACTGTTGCTTTTACCAACCTGATGGAAACTTTTTCTTTATCTGACCGTCAAACTAATGCAATCCTGGACATGAGGCTCTCTAGATTAACAAGCCTAGAAGTTGATAAAACGCGTCAAGAATTGCTTGAACTCTCTTTAGAAATTGCAGACTACCGAGACATATTAGCTTCAGACATAAGAGTACAAACTATTGTGAAAAACGAACTAAGTGAAGTTGGAACTACTTTTAAATCACCTAGAAAATCTGAGATTAGCTATGATTTGTCTAGGATCAATATGGCTGACTTAATAGAAAAAGAGGACGTTGTCATCTCTTTAACTTATCAAGGCTATATTAAAAGAATGCCAATGTCTGAATATAAAGCACAAGGACGTGGGGGTATTGGCGTTTATGCACATAAAACAAAAGATGAGGATTTTGTGACAAAGATGTTCATCAGTTATTCCCATGATGATCTTCTGTTCTTTAGTAACAAAGGAAAAGTGTATAAATTAAAGGCCTATGAAATACCAGAGGCTACAAAGACCGCAAAAGGGCGGGCAATTGTTAATCTGTTGAGGCTAGCACCTGATGAGAAAATTACATCTCTTCTCACTGTAAAGTCTTATGACTCTGGATTTATAATAATGAGTACCAATTGCGGTGTTATCAAAAAATGTCCAATTTCTGTTTTCAACAGGGTTTTACCAGGGGGTAAAATTGCGATCAGCCTAGCCGAAAATGAGGAATTAATTGCAACTGAAATCACTTCAGGGGCAGACGAAATCATTCTTGCCGCTTCGAATGGGAAATCTGTAAGATTCAACGAGTCAGAGGTTAGAGGAACTGGCAGAACGGCTCATGGGGTCAGAGGCATGAAACTACAGGGCACTGATAAAATGGTGGATATGGCTGTGGTTAGAGACGGATGCCTTATAATGAGCGTCACTGAAAACGGTTATGGTAAACTTTGTGATCCTCAAGAATTCATGGTAAAAAGCCGCGCGATTATGGGCGTTAAAGCTGGAATCTTTAATGAGAAGACTGGTGGGCTTGTCAACTTAAAAACCGTGTCGACTAAAGATGATGATATTATTATTATTTCAGATACTGGTACGATGATACGTTTCCACGCCGATCAAATTTCTAAACATGGTAGAGCCACAATGGGAGTTAAACTTATGCGCATGAGAGAGGCTAGCAAGGTCGTTTGCTTTGCCATTGCCCCTCGTGATAACGAGGCTGAGACTTCAAACATTTTATCTCAAGACGAATCACAAGAGAGCTAAATATAACTTTTGAATATTTTCTGTTAAAGAGCCCATATTAATAATACGGGCTCTTTTTGTTTTCCTATAAACGCAAAAAAACGACCCAACCTGTTTGTTGACCCGCTCCTTCGCAATAAATATATGAAATGTTTTTTTAAAAACTATTTCTTCTCTTTTACTTTCTTCTCGACTACCTTTATGCCATTATAATAACCACAATTTGGGCATACTGTATGACTCTCTATTAATTCGTGACACTGTGAACACGAACTAAGATTTGGTGCTTTGATTTTCCAGTTTGCAAATCGAGAATTTCCGCTTTGTTTTGAAACTTTTCTTTTTGGTACCGCCATTTTTTTCTCCTCCGCTGTTTCTTAAAAGAGTATATCTTTTCTTTGATATTCTACTCTTTATCAGCTTTCCCCACCATTCTTTGGTGGACTTGTTGTTTTGTTGACCCCTTAACCATTAAAATGCACTTTTTTACCTTAACTAAGGAGACTTTTAACTAAAATATGCTCTGCTTTTGAATTGCTAGAGATATTTATTGTTTATTGATATTAGTATAATAAAATTTTGCTCTATTGTCAAATAATTTAACAAGTGTTTTTTTCATTGTATATCCTTTTAAATTTTTACTTAATTACAAATTTTTTTTTGTTTTTATATTATTCTAATAAGTATTGCTTTGCTCAAGTTTTGTTGTGGGTTTAACTCTTGATATTCTGTGATGTTTTGTTGATCATACACATTTTATTAGACTTTTTTTTACTAAGATACTATAATATAGAGAGAAAGGTTATGTCTTTTGCTAATAGGCCTTTCTATAAAGTTAAAATAAGGAGCAATATATGAAAGTATATAATTTTTCTGCAGGGCCATCAATGTTATCCGAGGCTGTTAAACTTGAGGTTCAGCGTGATTTCTTGAATTTTTCAAATTCAGGGATGTCTATTGTTGAGATGAGTCATCGTTCAAAGTTTTTCGAGGATGTCCACAACCAAGGCATAACATTATTGAAAGAAATAATGAACATCAATGATGATTACGAAGTTTTGTTTTTACAGGGTGGGGCCTCACAACAATTTGATGCAGTTCCATTAAATCTTTTTGCTAAGGGCAGAGCCGATTATATTGTAACTGGGAGTTTTGCTGCAAAAGCTACAACGGAGGCAAAAAAGTACGGGGATGTAGTCATTGCTGCTTCTTCAAAAGATAAAAATTACACTTATATACCAAATGTTGATAGTATTAATTTTAGAGAGAATTTGGATTATGTTCATATTACACAGAATAATACTATTTTTGGCACACGCTACACATCCCTCCCAAAAACTGAAGCTCCTTTAGTCTCGGACGTTTCAAGTATGATTTTGTCTGAGGAAATAGATATATCTAAGTATGGCTTAGTTTATGCCGGAGCACAAAAGAATATTGGACCTGCTGGTTTAACTGTGGTTATCGTAAAAAAAGAGCTCATGCGCACCCCTATGCCTATTTGCCCTACAATGCTTAGATATTCTACGCATGCAGATGCAAATAGTTTATATAACACCCCTCCTTGTTTTTGTATATACATGGCGATGCTTGCTTTTAAAGAGATTAAAGCTCTAGGTGGTGTAAAAGAGGTTTACAAAACTAATCTGCATAAAGCCTCTTTGCTTTATGATTATATAGATAATTCTTCGTTTTATTCAAACAAGGTTTTCTTAAAGGATCGCTCTCTTATGAACGTGCCCTTTATTACACCTTCAGCGGAATTAGATTCGTTGTTTGTATCCCAAGCCACACAGAACGGCCTTGTTTCGCTTAAAGGACATAGATCAGTCGGTGGCATGAGAGCGAGCATATATAATGCAATGCCTGTAGAAGGTGTTGAAAAGCTCATTTTATTTATGAAGAAGTTTGAAATGCAAAATAAAACAGCACTTAGGAGTTAAAATGTATAATATTGTTAAACTGAATTCTATAAGCCCAAAAATCGCTGATATCTTTTCTTCTGATTTTTGTGTATCTGAAAACCATCCTGATCCTGATGGCATATTAGTTAGGAGCTTTGCTATGGCAAATTATCCTATTACACCATCACTTAAAGCCGTAGCGAGAGCAGGAGCCGGGGTCAATAATATACCCATTCCACGGATGTCAGAAAACGGCATCGTCGTTTTTAATACGCCAGGCGCTAATGCAAATGCCGTTAAAGAATTAGTACTATGCGGATTGTTTCTTGCAGCGCGAGATATTATTGGTGGTGTAACATGGGCTTCTTCATTTGATCAAACGGCTGTTGATCTACCTAAGACTGTAGAAAAACAAAAACAGGCATATGCTGGTACTGAAATTCTTGGAAAGACATTAGGAATTGTGGGGATTGGTGCAATCGGCCGTAAAGTCGCAAATTGTTCGGTGGCTCTAGGCATGAAAGTTTTGGCATACGATCCGAATTTTTCAGGCAGACCGAATACTGAGCTAAATGAATCTGTAAAAGTTTCTACTATGGATGAGTTGTTGAAAAATTCTGATTATATAACATTCCATGTTCCATTAATTCCTTCAACTCGGGGTATGATTAATAAAGCGTTTCTAAAAAAACTTAAAACTGGTGCTGTTATTCTAAATATGAGCCGTGCTGAACTTGCAATCGCTGATGACATTAAAGCTGCCCTTGCTTCTAAGACTTTAAAAAAATATGTAGTTGACTTTCCCACCTCTGAGCTTATCAAGGTAGAAGGTGTTATATCAATCCCACATCTTGGCGCTAGTACAGAAGAAGCAGAGGATAATTGCGCTGTGATGGCGGCCTCTCAATTAAAGGACTTCCTCGAAAACGGGAATATTGTTAATAGTGTCAACTTTCCTAAATTAACTATAGCTAGGACTTTTGAACACAGATTGTCTGTGTTATATAAAAAAACTAGTCTGGACTTGAGAACCGAGGCAAGCGCGCTTCTTGCTACACTTCCTAGTGTGATAATACACTGTGCTGAAAAGGATGATTTGGGATATGCTTTAATCGATTATAAGTCTGTCCTAGCTGATGCTACTAAAAAAGCAATTGCTAAACTTTTGACAATGCCTGGCGTTATAAAAGTTAATATGGTTTATTAAGTTCTTTAGTTTAAGGGTTCCTTTAGTTTTATTGTCTTAATTCTGTACCTTACTTTTTTTATATTTACAGTTTTTTAAAATCTGTCTGTTGACTCTCTTTAACTCTAATATTCGTGTGATATTTATTTCCTTTTGCTTTGTATTGTTTTAGTTAGTTTTTTTACAATAAAAAAGCCCCTATCGGGGCTTTTTTAAAGTTCTATTTTGTTCTTGTTATATAGAATGCTGGATACAATTGCATATCATAATCAAATTTATCGTCTGGCCTTACTATATATTTAAAGTCAGCGTCTATAAACCATCCGACAAACTCAAAATAATATTGTTCACCTTTAGAATTGACATATCCGTTTTTATTTGTGGTAATAGTTATAGCCGTGGGTTTTCCAACACCTACAAATCCATTTGTTACAAGATCCCAGATTGCAATAGTTAGCTTATCTCCGCTATCTAATGTTTCTTCCTTATGCATTGCATATTTAGTTTTTCCAGGTTTTGCCGTTACCGCTCCAGAAAAGACCCCTGTATACGCGGTACTATTTGTTGGGAATGCGGCACACTCCCAGGTTACATAATTATCTGTTGTTGTTATTGTAAAGTCTGTTGCAGCAACAAACTGTGTGGCAGTTGTTTTTTCAAGTGAGAACTCTGTCCCTATGTTTTTTAGATAATTATATGTTATTTTTACTTGATTGTTTGCATATCTCATTATTGTTTCATGTTCGTTTAAAAATCTTGATATGCTCCACGACGTGTCATATTCTTTTTTATATCCGTTGCTTTCATTCCTATCTTCCTCAGGAATATCTATTGTATTGTCGTCTACCGCCACCCATTTTCTTTTAATCAACCAATCATCGAAATAAGTGGACACTTGGTTTGCCTGCCAGTCTTCATAACGCTTTTTTTGACCAGAAGTGTATTCATTGTGATAGGCATTATAATTGGCACTTTGCACACTAGTCAAATCTCTGTTTATTTGATTGAAATCTGTTGCTTTCGCAGAATCAATTTGACTAGTAATGCCTGCGTTTCCATAATTGGTCGTTATGTTTTCCGTTATTATCTCATTCCTTCCCTTTTCGTCTGTCTTTTGTGCAATAACTGAATCTTTTCTTTCATCTCTTTTCTCTTCTCTTGCTATTTCTGCACTTAATACTACATTTTCTTTTTTTATAGATTGCATCCCGCGTATAGTGTCTGCGTTGTATGAGTATATCTGATACAATACAATGTTATTAGCGACATAAATTCCCGCTGAGCTTTTTGCAGTTTCTACTTTGCTGTGACTTAAAAAGTATGTCTGTGGTTTAATTCGTTCTACTTGATATTCAACATATTTTATGTGCTCTACATAGTATGTCGTTTCAACACGATCCCCTTCTATATCATCTCTAATCCTCTCTGATAAAGACAAGTATGCCTTGCTCTTTTGTTGATATGCTTTTACATTGGCTTCTACCCCTGTGTATTCATAGTTTACATCACTCATCACCAATATTGCTTCCATTCTGCCTGCACTAATTGCCGTTTTCATTTGTTCTGAGTATGTTTTACCACCAGTTGCTGCTGTTAGTGACGAAATAGCATACCCCATGTCAATATAAGTATCATCAGAAACTTTTTCTTGATATACAGTTAATTCCAGGACTTCAATGTCATTTTGGAATGTGAAATGCGCGTTATGATAGGTCTCATAAAAAGCTGATGTATAACGGTAGGCGTAAATATAATGCTCTCTATCATATTTAGTGTATTTCAACGCTTCTTCAGGTGTATCAAAATAATCCTTCACACCTAATGCTAGATATTCTTCATAATTAGATCTGGTATATTTTTCTGACCAAAATAAATAATCCTTTAATTGGTATAAGTAATGCCATCCATAAAGCTGAACCATTTTTTGTCTGTCCGTTGGTTCATATGAATCATTTAGCAATACATTTTTATTAAACGCTTTATAATATGATAATATTTCATAATCGAATATTATTTCCTTCATAAAGAAATCAAATTCTTTCCCTGATGCCGCAACCGTGTCTGGTATATAATCCTTCTCTGTAGCCTCCTCGTATGCTTCCCGCATATTTACATCTACTACCTCTTGAGAATATGCAACCATTTCAACGGCAGTCCTCGCAAGCTCATCACCAGAATCACCAAAGATTTTAGCAAGTTCCCCCATCATCTTATACTCTTTCAAGCGCAGTACTTCTGTAATAAATTTTTCCTTACCGCCTATTGTTATTTTTGCTTCATCATCATCATCGTAAATATCGTTTAACTGGTCTAATTCATCGTAGTCGTTTAAAAAATCACCTTTCCCTATTTCTAATTCATAAGGTGTTGAGTTTCCTGTGTTAGTTCGCACTATATAATCCACTAATAAACTCATCTTTTGCTCTTTTAATGCCGCTTTTGCGAATCGGTTTAATATGTCGCCTGCACTAGATAATGTAAAAATCTTTCTTACAGTACTAACATCCTCATTCCACGTAAATGTTGTTGAATTGTATCCCGTGTTTTCTTTTTCTTCTTTGATTTTATTTGCTAACAACTCTTCTTTAGCAATCTTAACATCGCCTGTATATACAACAGCAGTGGGATTATAGTATGTAGCACTCGTGCTATAATCTACTAGGTTTGGTAAAGTTGGTATTTTTACACTATCTGTTGGAGTTTGAACTTTATCATTTGTACAAGCAGTTACTGTCATAATTGCTAGCAATAATATTATCAAGCTTATAGTTATTCTCAAAAATGTTTTTTTCATAAACACACTCCTATCCTAAAATATTTTATCATATGTGTGCAAATCTAACAAATATATGCACTTGTTTTTTTTAATATCTTTATTTTTCGTTCTGCGACTTGATTTTTTCTGCCCAATCGCTCCATATTGTTTTATAATAATCCACTAACTGATCTGGTACAAAGATCTCTTTTATGTCCTTAAACGCTTCCGTCTCAATTTCTATTAAATCAATGATTTCAATTGAAATTGTAATGTTAGCGTTTTCCAAAGAAGCAAAGGCCCCGCCCGATATCTGCCTTATACTAGATAAGCTTTCCTCAGTTATATCAAGAGTAGAACCTGCTTCTCCATAATAGTAAACTAATCTAGTCTGCTCTTTAGTAATAATATTGGATTTTGCTCCATCCCAAGGAGTGTTCTTGAACGCATTTCCTCCTATGTATTCTAACCCGTCTGGAAGCACAGAAATTGTTGTAAGCGCTGTACAACCACTAAAGGCCTCGCTACCAATTGAGACTAATAACGAGCCTTCCGGGATGATTATAGTCTCTAAAATAGTATTGTTTTTAAATGCATTTGGCAATATGTATTTTATGTCTGCCGGGATTGTCACAGTTTGTGTGCTCGATTTATATGCTACATATGTACTTGTCGTGGAGCCTCTGACTATTATGGCTCCGTTGTTTTGTATTATAATACTCTCCTGAGAAAAATAGCACTCAGCAAAGGCAGTGTCTGAGACTACTCTTATTGTCCCAGGCAAATCCATCGACATTAGCCCCATAGCCTTGTAAAAAGCTTCACTTCGAATTTGTGTTAGTTTTGAATTTGCAGCAAATCTGATGGAAACTATATAACTACTCCATGTGGGCTCTCCAGATTGATTATAATCGAGTCTTGAAAAGGCTCGCTCATTTATTATCTTTACATTTGCAGGGACAGTGACCTGTGTAGAAGTACCTTTGTATTTATATAAAATGCCGTCCTGGATAATTATGTAGTCAGAAAAGGATCTATACCAGTTTGTCCCCTCAAAAGAGCCTATCCCAAACTCTGTGAGACTCTGTGGCATTATCATAGTAGAAATGTTCTTCCCCGCAGTTTCTAATAAAAATTCTACTGTTTTTACTGTGCCGTTTAATATTTCGAGAGTACTTACATGGCTTTGTAAAACTATATCGGAGCCGTTTTCTTTCCCTAATAAATCCTTTAGCTTAATACTCGCGTCATATGCAAGAATTTGGAGTTTTGAATTGTTTTTGATTAAATTATTTATAGTGGTTTGTTTGTTGTCCGCAAAATTTTTGCCCTCTACATTAAGTATCGCAAATCTTGTCAGATTTTTAGTGTTTTCAAAAGAGCGTGAGTCAAATTCTTGCGAGGCCTTTATTGTGAGATCAACAACCGTCTTTAATAAGATATTAACACCATACGCGCTAAAATGAACGGCGTCATAACTGTCTGGAATTTCTACAGTAGTGGGTTCCAATATTTGCAAAAGTGTGTATTGCTCCGTCTGAATGGAATAATCAAAGATGTATATAGATGACCAGGCAACATTATCAATTGCTTTAAGCGTTGCCCCTTCATTTAGCAAAGGTGTATAATTACTGCCGCCAGCCCCCACAACAAATTTATTATAACTAAACAACTGATAATTTTTGTTGTTGTTTAAAATATTAGCGGCGCCATATTCAATTAATTTGTCCTCTTTTTTTATAAAGATTTTTATTAAACTCGGCATGTCTGCAAATGCATATTCATCCACAAATTCTATGTTTGTCCCCAGATCGATTATTTCTATTGTTTCATTGCCAGCAAAAGCATATTTTGATATTGCTATATAAGTGTCGTCTAGTTTTAAATAATAAGAATCTCCTATATACCCCACTGCAATTTTTTTATCGGAGCTTGTTTTTAAACTAACAATACCATCCTCTGAGCTAAATTTCTTGAGCCAGCCACTGTTTTTAAATGCATCTTTTCCTATTGATGTTCGGGCATTTAAGTTTGATTCCGCAGTGATATTTGTCACATATATTGCATCTTTAAACATCTCCTGGCTTATTTCAAAACTTTGACTGTTGGTACCGCTTGCTGTTATTTTGACAGCCGTCAAATGCGATGGTGTTGGACCGTTAAATAACTCTTCTAAGGTCCACTTACCAGGTATCTCTATTTGAGTGATGCTTAAATTGTTTTTTAATATCTTTTCAAAGACCTTTTTGTTATTCGCTGTTAAAGCGCCCTTTGCTAGTCCTTCATTTCCTTTTTTATCAACTATTTTGAAGTCCTTCACTTTTGCTAATCCATCAAACGCTAGTTCGTTTAGCGGGGCACTTACATCAACGGTAATTCTTTCTATGTATTGTGGGAAAACAAACGCTCCAATCTCTGTCGGGGTATGGTCGCCTGTTCCAGAAGAATATGTAAACGTTAATGGTATTTCTATTTGCGTCGCACTCCCTAAATATGCTATTACATTGAATGTGGCGCTTCCAGTATTATTGTCTACTAACCAACCTTCATTGTTAATGGCTGGAGCTGATATAACCGCTGTGGACTTTTTATCCCAGACGGCCTCTTCCATTGCGTCGCTTTTTAAGTAAATTACAAATGCTTCATTTGTGTTTTGGAATGCGTCACTCTTTATTATTAGAGAATGCGCAATGTTTTGCGTTAAAGTGAGAAAGGCTAACTTGTTAAACCTTGGAGATCCAGCAAATGCTTTTGTGTCTATCAATGTTAAGTTTCCTGTTGCTATTATAACGTTCTCTAAACTTGTCATCCCTGAGAACGCTTCTGCTCCTATCTCTGTTAGCTCTGTTGTAGCACTTGCGTAGTTGTTTGGACTCACTACAGTCACAACTGTCGTGTTTCCATAAAATGCACGGTCATTTATCTTTTTAATGTTACTATCTATTGTGACGACACTCTGACTCCCAACATATTTATATAATATCCCATCCCCAACAGTTACTATGGCTTTTTCTTGAGCATTATTCTCTAAATTGCTCAGATATTTTGTCTTTTCTAAGGCAAATAGTCCTATTTCTGTAACACTTGCTGGAATTAAAATAGTGTTTTTATCAATTGGCACTAGTTTAAGGGCATTATAAAAAGCATACTCTCCTATGGTTTTAAGGGTAGCACTACTGGTAAGGTCATAAAAAACCACTTCTGTAAGGTTTGTGCAACCTGCAAAAGCATATGCCCCAATATTAACAAGATCTGATGGTAGTGTTACTTTTGTGATGCTTGATACATTATAAAACATCTTTTCTGGCAAAGATGTGCTTTCTCCACCTATTATATTGACTGTTTTTAACATAACTGGAAGTCCTACTTTAAAAACATCTTGTATGTTCTCAACAGCCGTGACAGACAATTCTGTTAACAATGGGTTTGAATCAAACAATTGTTTAATGTAACTTCTTTCAATGTATGATTCTACATTGGCTTTGATTATAAAAATTAAATGCTTGAGGGATGACATCCCTGACAATGAGTCTGATACGATCTCTATGTCTGACGGAATTGTAAGTTTAGTGATTTTTTTATTAAATACGTATGATGCCAGGATTGCAACTTTCATATTGTCTTCTTCAGTAATTTTTATTGTGTCTACTACAACTTCTTCTTCTGTTCCTAAATACTGTATTATTTTTGCGTTTTTATTAGTGCCTTGCATCACTACATCATACGCCCATAATCCATCATAACTAATATTACTAAATGCATAAATTTTAGATTTGTTTTTGTACTCGTCCCACCCGTCATTTGATGTTACTTCGTTTTCATAGTTATTTAATATTTCTACATATATTCTAAAACCTGGCTCTGTGTCAAGAAATACGTTATTTCCTAGTTGTGGAGGCATGCTTTTATTAAATATTGCATATCTAAGCGAGCTAGCTCCATAAAATGCGCTGTTTCCTATCGATTGTATCGTTGATGGTATTATTATGCTTTCTAGAGATGTCGCTCCACTAAAAGCATATGTCCCAATGGAATACGTGCCCTCTGGTATTCCTTCTTTTGCAGGATTAGTTTCACTTGCCATTACGTAGATTCGGGTCAGTTTTATTGTGTCCTGGAATGCACTATCTCCTATTGTCAAGGCAACAACACCTCTTGCAGAAAATATTACAGTTTCTAGATTCGTACAGTTCTTAAAAGCGTTGGCCGCTATTACAGAGACTGCCCCTGGGATTTCTATTTCTGTTAGACCTTTACATCCATTAAAAGCATAAGATCCTATTGTTTCAATTGTTGTCGAGAAGGTGACGCTCTTCAAGTTTATTAACCCACTAAACGAACTATCACTTATTTCCTTTACCTCATATGATATTACTTCTCCACCTGGAGTATAATGTGAGGCCACGGTTATACTCTCTACTTCAGTTTTATTTCCGTTATATCCTGTTACTTTTGCAATGTTCCTGTTTGCATCAACCTCGTATATTACGTTTTCATCCCCACTTGTCATTTCTATCCATTGCCCATATAGTATTAAATCTTCATTTATCGGACCCTCCACATATTTTTCCGTGGTGGCAGGATCTGTATACCATCCCATGAAAGCTTTGTCTTTCATAAAGTCCGTATTACTTTCTTTATACTCATTGAGCCAAATCTTTAGATTACTACTCAATAAAACTTCACTGTATTGCATTTCCTTTTGTATAATTGTTTCTTCTTTATTCTTTAGTTCTATAGTGTGGCTGTTTAATGTAAACACGGCATAAATACGCGTTTCTTTTATTATTTTGACCGCTTCTATCTCCTCTTGTGTTAAAGACTCTATTGCATTTAACTCAAAATTCCAGCCTTTAAATGTATGTCCTGAGAGAACTAAATCTGGCTCTTTTGTCTCGTTTATGGTTTCTATTGTGCTATATGCAATATTATCCCCATGCCCTATCGAGATACTGCCTATTAACAACTCACTGACTTTTGTGTTTATTAAAAAATCAACAATATAGTAAATTTTTTCAAATTGCGCACGCACTTTAATCGTTGAATTTTTGTCGCCTTTTAAAAAGGTTATGTCCGTGTCCCATCCAATGAATTTGTATCCTTTAGAGGCCTCGTAATTTTCAACTGAGCCTGGGACTGTCACTGCCTGTCCATAACTTGCCCCAGAAACCGTGCCTATAACTTTTTCAACTTCTTCTACGTTTGCATCGTCCACCACAAACACAACCGTAAGTTTCCATGGGGTAAAACGTGCATTGATTGTTTGACTATGAGTGGCTATCATGTCTATGGTGTATCCTTCCCAATAATCAAAATCATAACCTGTCTTCGTCGGCGTTCCTGGTGAATTTATCGTTTCTCCATATTTTACATTAACCTCGTATTTTCCATTTATTTTTTCTATTTGTGCATCTGGAAAAATGAATTCTATTGTGTATGTCTCTTTTTCATATCTTAGAATAAATTCGGTGTCTTTTGTAATAAATGTGGCTCTTATATCTACAATAAATCCCTCATTTTCCCAAGATCCAACATGACCGACTTTTGTGGCTATTGTGGGTATATCACTATTTGCAATATAACGACCACTCCTCACTCTAATTGGTGAAGTTAAAGTCTCTCCGTTTTCGTCTTTAAATTCCACTAAATACAATGGTGTGGACTCGACTATCAACGTTAAATCATTCACAACTACATCTTCATTCAAATTCCAGGGCAATTGCGTGGATTGATTAATCCAACCCACAAACATCGTGTCCTCCCCTAAGTCTGGGTTTGACGGTATGCTTGATTGTGGAATTACATCTCCAGATTGAACTGCTATTTGAAAGTATGACTGGCCTTTAACCTCGAATTTAACAGCGTATATAATCCTTGTAAAAACAGCAAAAATAGTCATATCCATAGTCACATTCTGAAAATCTGCGCCAGCCATAGAACATTTCCATTCGACAAATTCGTTGTGCTCAAGTGTCGGGGTTTCTGGATAATATTGAATGCTACTCCCGTGATTCAATACTTGCTCATAATTGCCATTAACTTCTAAAACTTCACCATTTGGCATTTGAAAAACAATTGTATATAACTTTATGTTTTCTACGAAGAATACTTTAAAGCTAGTGGTTATGTTTTGAAATCCATCTGATTCTATATCCCATTTTGTGGTTTTTCCTTCAATGTATGGAGGATCAGGGATTGTTATTAAACTCCCGCCCTTCTCTACATAATAAGTGTTCGTGGGGGGCGCATATTCACCACTTCCATAAAACGCAACCGTTAAAACTTCTGCCCATTTAGCGTACAATACAATGTCAGCTCTCAATACTCTATCACTTTCAAATAGCCATTCCTCTTGGAATGTGTTATTGTCTAAATACCAGCTTTTGAAAATATACTTATCAAGAATGTCTAAACCTTCTAAAAGCGTTTCGTTATCTGGTCTTTTTTCTTGAGTTATAATTTGATCGTATTCTATATCTTCTGCGGTGTAGTATCTCTTAGCATCTGGTAAACTTAAGCCAAAATCAAATAGAACATCATATTTCACGGTTTCATAAACTGCCTCTATATGCAACTCCGTTTTTATTTCTCTTATTTCGATAATGTCCTCTATTTTAGAAATTGGATCCCCTGCCATTCCTCTAATTCGCCACCCTGCCACTTCTTTATAGTTTGGCTTAGGGATTTCAAGTTCATCAATGAACGTTTTTGCAATCATATAGGCATCTTCATTTAATTTAAAATTATACGGTAAAACACTATCTACGTCGGTTCCAGACTGGTTTTTGAAATGAAAATATACTTTGTATAAAATTGGTGAATATATGGCTTCTATTATCTGATTGTTCGTTAGATCATCCCATTCCCCTGCATAATTCCAAACGCCTTGCATTCCTGTTATTTCTGGAACTAAGGGAACGTTCGTATATGTTGTATTTGGTCTAATGTCTTTTCTTTCAATATCTGCTAAATCATTTCCTGGTCTGAATATAACTGTTAAGTACTTACCCCATTTTGCATATAATGTAATGTTTCTTTTTACTTCTGTGGTATTAAAATCCCACAAATTTACAAATGATTCATTATCAGAATACCATCCGTCAAAGTAATATCCCTCTCTCACAGGATCTTCTGGAGGTTCTATTGTATTATTAACTGCAACTTTTATATCATCTATTTTTGTATCAGTGTCTGTTTCAAATTTGACAGTATATGTTGAACGCGCTCCTTCTACGTTTGAAACAGAAATATCAAAATATGTAGAAATCTGCTTTTTATATGTTATGGTGACTCTTAAAGAAGCAACCTCTTTCATCGTGCTAAAATTAGAAATTTCTAAATATTCTTTAATTTGTTCATAAGTGTATGATTCGTTTGTGCTGTCAGAAAAGCTTATTTTAAAAACCATTCCATCCGTATAAAACTCGTCCCCTACCACATATTCTGTTTTAACGCCATCTAGAATTAGCTCTATATTATTTGCAACTATTGGTTCTGCACACGCAAAAAATATTAGCATGAGCATTCCCATAATTATTGCAATAACAGCATATAACCCTCTTGTTTTTGACATAAAACACCTCTAATAGTTAAGAAGTCATTATTAAAACTTTTTCTAGACAACAAAAGCTTCGCATAAACTGTGTATTTAAGCGAGCTTTAATGATTTATTTCTATTTGTTTCTCAATTTAATATTTTTAACAACTCTATACTATCCATTCTATTATACTAAATTACATAAAAAAAAGCAAGTATTTCAAAATTTGAATACTTTTTCGCCTGCTTTTTCTATTATAATTAACTCTTTCTATTGTAATTAGCCTTTTCTTTTATTATAGTTAATTCCATTGCAAATTTGCGCTTATAAATGTTTTTTTTGCCTTCTTAGAATTCCTTTAGTCTTCTTTCTTTTACTGATTTAAAAACGTTTATTTTTAAAGGCTTTTGTGTTTTCTCAGATTTTTTAGACACTATTTTCTTGATACTCTTTATCTTTTTTGCTATAATAAATTAATGATTGATATAAATCGTGTTTGGAGTGAAGTTAAGACCCAACTATCAATAAAAATTAGTTCAATTGCTTTCATGATGTGGATAGAACCTCTTACCCCTCATTCTGTAAGAAACAATGTCTTAATTCTTATAACTCCTTCCTTAAATTCAAAAAACACGATTAACAGAAATTACTACGATATCATAAAGAACGCTTTAACGAGTTTACATTCTTCTTTTTCTGATGTGAAATTTGTTTTGGAATCTGATATTCCTCAAAACTCTTCGTACTCTGATGATATCCATGATGATCAAATTGTAATAAACACCTCTGCAGATTCTGTTAAAAAGGCATGTCCTTTTATTTCCAAATATACTTTTGGTAATTTAATAGAAGGTGATAATAACGAGCTTGCTAAACACGCAGCTCTTGCTGTATCTAAATGTCCAGGCAGTGCTGGTGATTATATTGAATTCAATCCACTTTTCATTTATGGTGGCGTAGGCCTTGGTAAAACACATATTTTGCATGCAATTGGTAATTACATATGGGAAAATTACCCTGAAAAGAATGTTTTATACGTGCCCACTGAACAAATGACAAATGATTACATAGATTCTATTAGTTCAGCTACTAAATCGACAGATATTAAAGCGTTCAGAAAAAAATATCGAAGCGTGGATGTTTTAATGATTGATGACGTTCAATTTCTTGAAAAAAAAGCTGGAATGCAGGATGTTTTTTTTCATATTTTTAATGAACTTTATCAATCTGGCAAGCAAATTGTTTTATCTAGTGATAGACCTCCTAAAGAAATTGGTACTCTTGAGGATAGATTAAGATCTAGATTTGAGGGTGGCTTATTAGCTGACATTCAGCCTCCCGGGCTGGAAATGCGGATTGCTATATTAAAACACAAGATGCTACAACAAAAAATTGCAGCAAATGATGAAGTTGTTACTTTCTTAGCTGAACAAATTGACTCAAACGTCCGTGAATTAGAAGGTGCTCTTTCAAAAGTTGTCTTTTATTCTAATCTTTTGAATAAACCATCACCTGATATTTCTGTTGCTAAAGAGGCATTAAAGGTTGATACTCAAAAAAAGGATGTAATAGATCCCACAGACATTATAAATGCTGTTTGTTCTTATTTTAGAGTTTCTAAATCTGATATTATTGGTAAGAAAAAGACCAAAATGCTTGTGGAAGCTAGAATGATTGCTGTTTTCTTAATAACAGATTTATTATCTACTCCTCTTGTCACAATCGGACAATTGTTAGGAGGGCGGGATCATACAACTATCATACATTCGCGAGACAAAATACAGCAAAAAATAAAAGATAACAAAGAGACATTGTTTCAAGTAAATGATATTAAATCGCTTTTATCAAAAGGATAAAGTGTGATATAATAAATCCTCTTTTTATAAAAACTTAAAAAGTGTTTAAATTAATAATGATCTCTTTTCTTATCATATTTGATCATGAAATGGTTAAATTGTTTATTTGAGTGTTGTTATTAGTAAAAAAAATAACTAAAATCTATATACTGTAGTCCTGGAGGACAAACTTATGAATTTTAAATGTTCTACAACAGATTTAGCAAATGCTGCTACTATTGTAAGTAAAGCACTTCCTGCAAGAGCTATTCCACCTATGTCAACTGGCATCTTTTTAAAAGCTTCCGGAAAAACCGTGACTCTAACAGCTAGTAATTATGAATTTACAATTAAAAAAGAAATTAACGCTTCTGTTAAAATTGAAGGAGAAGTATTAGTTGATGGAAAAACTTTTGCTGAGTTTATTAAAAAAGTTTCTTGTTCTGATGTGGAATTAGAGGAAAACTCTTCTACTCATGATGAAAACACCGAGAGAAGATTGAAAATTACCTATAATGATACAAATGTACTCTATCTTTATTGTTTGACAGACAAATATCCAATAATAGAAGATAACACAGATGATTATGATTTTGAGGTTTCTCAGAGCGATTTCAAGGAAACTATAGAACGCGGAATGTATTGTGCTTCCACTGAAGATTCTAGACCAAGTTTGAAAGGCTGTTTTTTAGAGACAAGAGACGATTCATTACTTGCTGTGTCTCTTGATGGATATAGAATGGCTATTGTAAAATGTGGTATAAAAGAAAAGAAGAACAATTTAAAAGCTCTTATTTTTGCAAAAACATTATCTGAAATAGTAAAGGTTATTGATAATAATGAAGAAGAACTTAAAATAAAAGCAACTAAAAACATGTTTTTCTTAAAAAATGGATCTACTTCTATAATCATTCGTGTCATGGAATTAGAATTCTATGAATTTGATGGTATTATACCAAAAGATGTTGCTACTGAGATTACTATTTCAAAAGAATTGCTGGAAAAATGCATAGACCGGGTTTCTCTCATGTGTAAGACAGGGAATGATTGCTTAAAAATTGAAGTGGGCGAAAATAAAATTACTGTTTCTACAAAAACTGATGTTGCGGATATAAAAGAAGTTGTCTCTTGTGAAAAAACTGGTGGAGACTTAATAATAGCTTTCAATAACCGCTTTTTAAAAGATGCGCTTGCAAAATGTAAAGACCAAACAATCAGAATTTGTATTCCTTCTCCAGTAAAACCAGTAACTATTGCACCTTTATCTGGTGATAAATTTAAACACATTGTTTTACCAATTAGATTATAGTTTGATTTGTTCATATTACACAAATTCCTTTTTTAATGTCAGTTTTAATACTGGCATTTTTTTTGCCTTTTTTATAATATTTAATATTTTTATAAAACACTTAAAAAATATTAATTTTTTTTATCAACATTTTATATTGTTTTTTATTTAATTTCTGTGTTATAATTTATTAACTTAAAAATAGTGTGGACAATGTGGATAACTTCTATTTACATATCCACATACTATCCACAAAAAAAAAGATTTTATTTTGTTATAACTTTATAATTATTTTGTTTTTATATTATAATTTTAGAAGTTATAAACATATCCACAGTGCTTATTATTATTACTATAATAATTAATAAATATTAATTTAGAGGTTTTGCAATTATGAAAATTAAATTTAATACTAAAGATTTAAAAAATGCAGTTAATACTGTTAGTAAAGCCATACATGGAAAATCCATTAATTTTTCTGGCATTTTTATAAATGTAGCAAATGGAAAAGTTACTATAACTGCTAGTAATAATGAATTTACTATAATAAAAAAGGTTGATGCAATAATTTTTGAGGAAGGGTTAGTTATTGTTAATGGTAAGACTTTTGCAGAATTTATTAGAATAGTAACTAGTGAGGAAATAATATTAGAAGAAAACGCTTCTACTGTAGATGAGTATGAAGGCAAGAGACTAAAAATAACATATGATTTTTTTAATGTTCTTTATTTAGAGTGTCTTCCTGACAAATATTCAACAATAATTGACAATATAGAAGATTTTGATTTTATAATGTCTGAAGATCTTTTTAAAGAAGTTGCAGAATCTGCTATGTATTGTGTTTCTAAAGAAGATTCTAGAGCTTATCTAAAAGGTTGTTTTTTTGAAATAATTGAAAATAAGCTCGTTGCTGTATCTCTTGATGGATATCGAATGGCAATAGTTAAAAATGAAATAATAGAAAAATTAAATGATTTTAAAGCTTTGATATTAGGAAAGACTTTAGATGATGTAGTTAATGTTTTGGAAAAATCGGACAAATTATTAAAAATAAAAAATGTAAATAACAAACTTTATTTAAAAAATTCTGATACAACAATAATATTAAGACTAATGGAATTAGATTTTTATGACTATCAATCAATAATACCAAAGGAAACAACAATAGAAATTTTGATTTCAAAAGAGGATTTCGAAAATTGTATTGATAGAGTAGATCTTATGTGTATAAAAGGGTATGAGGCAATAAATATTTTTATTAAAGATAATGAAATTTGTGTTAAATCAAAAAATGAAATAGCAGAAATAAAGGAAACTGTAAAATGTGAAAAAACAGGAGAAGATATAGAAATTTCGTTTAATTGTAAATATATAAAAGAAGCACTAGAAAAATGTAAAGAAAAAGAAATAAAAATTTCTATTATTTCAAATATAAAACCTGTCACAATAACACCAGTTGTTGGTGATAAATTTAAACACATTATTTTACCAGTGAGATTAAAATAAAAACTAAAGAGTACTGTTTTTAAATAGAATAAAAACGAGAATATTTATGACAAACGTTTTAAAAATATAAAATGATAAAGTCGGGCGTTCGAAGTTTTTGACAACGAGCCAAATTCGAAGTTAGGTGGTAAGTTAATCTATTCGTTAAGCCAGAATATAATTGAATTAAAGGTCATTTTTCTTTGATTTTAGTGTGAAAAGATTTAATAAAAAACGGCATAAAGGAGCAACAGAATTAGAAATATTATAAAACTTTTTAAAAATAAAGAATGCGCTAGAGATGGAATAAAAAAAGAGGACCTGCTGTTTTCAGTTGTGGGAGTATTAGCGGTGTTGAGTGGGGGCTGTTAGATGCTCACAAATTAAGGAGACTTAAAAAAAAACTAGAGAAAGAGAAAAGTGAACTGTCCGAAAAATGAGGACAGTTTAAAAAGTGCACTCGAAGATAAAAAACACTAAACTGACGTTATCAAAACAAAATGAGTTTTAAGCTCGTTTAAGTCTATATTAAGCACGAACTCTGAACCGTTAAAGGTTTTAATTCAAAGTCTGAGCCTAACGGATAGAGAAAATAAAAGACCCCCCTTGGCTATTAATTTTGGTATAAATTTTTAAAATAAAAGGGTGTAAAAAAGCGTGTATTAAAAAACGGCTTAAAAAAAAATAGATATAAGAGAGGAACTGAAATACAAATAGAAAGAGAGCGGCGCGGTTAAATGCTAAGACTTAAGCTATATTAACAGAAGAAAAAGGAAAGGAGTAGTCTTTAATAAAGACGCGGATTACAGATTAAAAAGGAATAACCAAAGAAAACCTGAGAGGTAACATGACAAATACAGAGCTTGTTTTTAATATGCCAGAGGTTTAAGAAGACAACGCTTAGAAAAGTAGAAAAACCGTAAGGTCTGAATGAGAAAGAAGGAGTGCCTTAAAAATGGCGGGCATGTATCCATCTTTTCTAAAACGAATACGAGTTAAAGAAGGGTGTCAAAGTGAGTTATAAAGAAAAAGCCCAAAACAAGGAACTTTTAGAAGTGAAAGGAGCGGACAAATTGGACGAATGCGCGGAGAAATAATTTGTTCAAACAAAATAAAAGATTGAAAGAAAGTCTTAACATGCATTTGTAATTTAAATAAAGAAATAAAATTGTTTTATCAAATTGGTTTTAATAAGGGTATGCTTCTTTATCACAGAGAATTATAAAATTTGGATGGGATAAAAGCGCGGTCGCTGGGCAATCAATACAAATTTGTTGGTCTAAGATTTTTTTAAGGGCAGCTGATTTATTCTTTGAAGAAACGAGAAGAATTATTAAAGAGGAGTCTAAAATTTCATGAATACCCATCGTTATAGCTTTAGTAGGAGTTTCTTCCAAACTTTCAAAAAACCTGGAATTAGAAATAATTGTTTCTTCTGTCAAATTAACAACATGTGTTAAACTATCAAAACTAGTCCCAGGTTCATTAAAAGCAATATGTCCATTGACACCTAATCCTAATATTTGAATGTCCCTTTTATTAGCCTTTAAAAGAGAAGAATAGTTATGACAACAAGAGCTTAAGTTTTCATCATAAACATCGGGAAAAAAAGTGTTTTCTAGAGAAATATCAATGTTTTTAAAAAGGTTTTCATTCATAAAAGATCTATACGATTGAGGATGATTTTTAGATAGACCTATGTATTCATCTAAATTAAAAGATTTAACATTTTTAAATGATACAATACCTTTTTTATAAGAATCAGATAAAATTTTATATAAACCCTCAGGAGTAGAACCTGTAGCTAAACCAACAACAGGGAATTTAATATTTTTAATAGTGCTTATAAAAATATTTGCTGCTTCTATAGAAACGTCATTATAAGTATCAAAAATTTTTATTTCCATTTAAAAACCCCAAAAAACCGCAAGTATAAAAATTTTGTATTAGAAGATACTTAATAATAGCATATAAAAAACATTTAAACAAGAGAAATAGTTTGTTATAAGAATAATTTGACTTAAAAAACAAAAAAGATTATAATTAAAAAATCAGAGTAGATTGGTTGCGTTAAGTGCTGAAAAATGGGATGTTGTTTTCAGACGAAAACTAAAAATAAAAGAGTTGCGGTAACCAATTGCATCCGTTGTAAAATTTTATTTTAGATGTTTTACACATCTATTTTAGTTTGCTATGGAACTCTCTTTTGCCTGAGAAAAACTCAGAGAAAGGAGGTTTTTTTTGAAGAAAACAAACACAAAAAAATATCTACAAAATATAGTATACACAGGGTTATTATCAGCATTAAGTGTGGCTTTAAACGCTATTGAAATAAACATAGTGATAGCAAAGATAACATTTTCATACATACCAATTTTTTTAGCAGGGTCCTTATTCGGAGCAATGTCTGGTCTTTTAACAGGTATTATTGGAGACACCGTTGGATTTATAATAGCGCCACAAGGGATCTATTATCCAGTTTTCACAATAGCATCAGGCTTAATGGGTTTAATAATTGGTGTGGTTTTTAAAAATACAGGACTAAAAGAAAATGTTAAGATTTGTGCGAGCTATATTTTAATTTTTTTCATTTGTACTATAGCTATTAATTCTACAGCAATATATTATATATACATGTCAGGATCTAAGGCCTTTGATATATATCTACTTACTAGAATTGCAACCCAAGCACCTGTGTTAATTTTAAATATAGTAGTTTCAATAGCAATTTATCACCCTATAAAAAATAAAGTATTACCTTTCACAGGATATAAGAGCGTCATGAAAACATAAAAATAGGTTTTTAAAAATAGGTTTTCCAAAGGAATAATAAAAAAGCAAAAAAAAACCTAGATTATTATGTCTTAAACTATAATAACGAAGTAAAAAAATTTAATTTTTGCGAAAAAAAGCGAAACCCGCACAGAAATGAGTGACAATCCTTCGCACCATTTTATTATTCACACGCCGCTATAAATGTCTTTGCGGGTGAACCTTTAAAAGCGGCAAAAAACAGGGCAAATCAAACTTTAAAAAACAAATATCAAAAATTGTACACGGTTAGCCACATTGAAGTTTTTTTGAGCCTTCTACGTGTCTCATCAGCATTGTTTTTGTGCTCTCTATTAATTTAATGCTTAAAGCGCTCAAAGAATTCTACTACAGGTAAATACGGGTTTAGTATCTGTTGATATAGTGATTTAAAAGGGAGGATTGCCAACACACTTTAAACTCGCAGCATCGCTGAACATGGATATAAATTTGGGTTATATAAAACTATGTTAAAGGTATTAATTACATTGGCAAAAGGTCAGAAAAGAGCTATCAGGGAATAATAAAGATTGTGTGAAAATTGTTAATCTGAAAAGGTTTTAAATAGTTATTAATGAAAAAAGTTAGATTTAAAATCACAGCAAGTTTTCCATATTAAAAATAAACATATTAGAAATAATGAGACAAGCATGCTTTAGTCTATTAATTTGAGCTGTGGCTGATTTTAAATCTTTTGCCTCAAGAGCTCCAATGATTTCTCCAAAGATATATTCTATTTCGAAGAGATTATTATGAGGCAATATAGAAATAAGAATTTTAGAATGTTTCCTCCATATATGGAGAGCCTCATTAACGGCGTCTAAATTATAATTATTATCAGAAACATTTTCTATCTTTAAAATGGCATCACTCATTTCCGTAAAAACATGTTTAATGTAGAAATCATGTAGGAGTCCTCCAAAAAGGAGAACAAAGGTTAATAAAACAGCAACGAGGAGCTTAAATTTCATAAGACTGCCCAATCTGGAAAGAAAAAAACTTTTGATGTTTTGGTTGAATAAAAATTTTTGCTTCTTCAATTGTTAACAACAGAACATCCTCTAATTTCAAATTTTCATTAGTGAGAAAAGCTAAAATCTCACATTTTGTAGTATTAACAAGAAGAGCATTATTATTTAAGAAGATACCTTCTAAAATGATAGTAATAGGTAGAGTTTTTGGGGGCAAAACATTAGGGTTTTTCAAAACAGATAACTTTCCAGTAGTTTCGACAATTGCGATGGAAACCTGCTCTATACTAAAACAATCGCGATCTCTTAAACTATCTAAGATATCGTTTACACTCATGTTTAATTTTTTAATAGATTTGTAGTTAAGCCCATTTTTATCAATAACAACTATTGGAGAGCCATTTAAAAACTTTCTGAATTTGATAGACTTTGAAGAGAAAGCGCTAATAAAGAAATGAATTGCAAAAATTACAGAAATAGGAATAAGTCCATACAAAAGGGGTATTGATATTTCCTGCATAGGAACACAAGCAAGCTCAGCTAAGATTAGTGTTATAACAAATTCTATAGGCTGTAATTCTCCAAGCTGACGTTTTCCCATCAAGCGGATTATAATGAGAAAGAAAACGAATATAAACGCTGTTCTCGCAATAAACACAAGCATTTACATAGTATAACCATAAAAAAAATAGTTATGCTAAAGATTCTTGTGTTTAATCTAAATCTACCGCATCTTCAATAAAATATGGATCATCGTCAGGAATAGGTTCTTTTAAATTAAAGGCTTTCCTTAACAAAGAGTCACTTGGTTTTTTTGTGAAAAGACTAACAATAGGCGTTATGATCATAGACAAAGCCATTGCAATAACACCAATTAACGGAGCTCTGGAAACCCCTGTTTTCAAAACAACCCCAAAAGTTGAGTTTGATGGGGACTCAGTAAAACCAAAGACTAAAACAAGGGTGAGTGTAACTATTAAGCCAGACGAGATAGACACGAGTGCCGCCGTCGCCGTAGTTTTTTTACTATACAAACCATAAATGTAAGGGCCAATAAAACAACCAGCAATAGTACCCCAACTAAGAGACATAAGTGTTACAATGGCGTCAATTCGTTTTATTGCAAGTATGGCTGATAGGAATATAAAGAACAAGCAAAGTAATCTCATGAGAGACTTTACTTTTTGGTCACTTGCATCTTTTTTAATGTAGCCTTTATATATGTCTATAGAAACAGTTGAAGCGCTAGATAAGGAAAGGGCAGCAAGAGTAGACATGCTAGCAGAAAGAACTAAAACACCGATTAGTCCTAATAAAGCAGGATTGAAATTTGCTAAATCAAACATGCCTGTTATAACGAGATCAGTATTATTTTCTGGCGCACCATTTGGGAAAAAGAGACGAGCAAAACCGCCATTTAAATAAGCACCGCCACCTATAATTAAAGCAAAAACAGCACTAACTATCGTGCCTTTCTTAATCGCAGAATTACTTTTAATTGTATGGAATTTGTGTATAGCCTGGGGTAGACTCCAAATTCCAAATGAAGTAAGAAGGATCATAATAATCAAATTAAAGCCAGGCGAGTCTATAATTTTTCCTGAGGCGGAGTTATATGAAGGAAAAAATCCATACCCGAGATCTGTTAATTTTTGAATACCAGTGTTTCCAGAAACTTGGCTTGAGGAAAACATAAAAATCAATAAAAGACCTACACCTAGTATCATGATAATGCCCTGTATGAAATCAGACAGAGCTTCTGCAAAGTATCCACCTGTAAAAAGATACAAGGCTGTTATAACCGCCATGATAATGACACACCATTCAAAAGGAATATTGAAAACAGATTCTATAATGTACCCTAGGCCCTGGTAAACAGATGTAGAATAAGGGATAAGCAAGATAAAAATAACAACAGAACTATACAGCTTTATTTTGGGATGATTATAGCGCTTTTCAAAAAATTCTGGCATTGTTGAGGTGTTGAGGTTTATTGTCATGCGTCTTGTGCGCTTTGCAAGAATAACCCATGCTAAAAGAGCGCCTATTAGTGCATTTGAAACACCAATCCAGAAAGAAGAAAGACCCATGCTTAAGCCAAAGCGTCCTGCATAACCAATAAAAACAACAGCGGAGAAATAGGTTGTTCCGTATGCGAAGGCAGACATCCACCCGCCTAAACCCCGATTAGAAAGATAAAAACTTCCCAAGGAAGCTGAGCGTCTGCGAGAAACAATACTTATAACGACCATAGACGCAAGATACAATGTTAATATTAAGAATGCAGACCATGAATCAGTTGCTGCAATTAAAGAAGCCATATGTTTTCCTCTATAAACTAAAACAAACGGTGAACACCAGAAATGCTTTTAAAATATTCTACAATAGACTCTTTAAAAAGTCAAAATAGCAAACATAATTATAAAATAAAAAGCGCGTTTTTTCAATATAAAAGAGGAAATCTAAAAAATTGTAAATAATTAGTAAATAAGAGTAAAAGAAAGAGCTTTTAAGAGAACAGGCACAGGAGATGTATCTTGAAAAAAGCTAGTTGTTATGATATAATTCTAAACAATGCAGAATGAATAAGCCGTAATAATAGTTTATTGTGTCTTGTAAAAAAAGACAAAGTTTTATTAACAAAAAAGCAATAAAAGCAAACAAAAAGGAGCTACAACAGTGGACTTTAAAGAAGGAAGTTTTAAAATCGAATATTATGTGGGAGATGAAAAAACAAAACAGACAACGTTTGAAACAGAACAGTTAAAAGTCACTTGTAAAATTTCAGAAGGTATTAGTCTTTTTATAATCCCAAAAACCGAAATAAAACTCAGCAATTTATCACTCGAGTTTAAAAGAGTATTTAAAAAAGAGTCTAAATTTTTTGCAAACGGTTATCAGTCATGGACCACAAGTCGAGAGTATTCCATGAATGATAAGGAAGACAGATTAACAAAAATAGCAGATATATTAAGGCCTTTAAAACCATTAGCCGCAATTTCTGGGGATTATTTATTTAGGCATCATTCAAAAAAGCCTGGTGTAATTACTAGTTATACTTATGCTTATATAAGAGAGGGTTCAGAAATTGAATTAATAGGTTCATTATCAGAAAAAGAAGGATTTACTTTAATAACTGCAGATATGAATCAAGACACACTAACTCTATCAAAAGATATAGATGGATTAGTTATTAAAGAGCCTACAGAAATAATTAATGTTCGTATATATAAAGATAATTATGAAAACGCATTTGATCGCTATGTAAAAGAAGCAGGATATAAAAAGCCGAGAATTAATTTATTAACGGGCTATACGTCCTGGTACAATTATTTTCAAAAAATAGATGAAAATATTATACTGCGAGACTTAGATGGCTTAGATCGCTGTAAAGAAAAAGTTTCTATATTTCAAATAGATGATGGATACGAGACCTTTGTAGGGGATTGGTTAGACAAGTCTGAAAAGTTCCCGCGGGGGATGAAATATATAGCGGATAAGATACATGATAAAGGATATTTAGCAGGAATTTGGCTTGCTCCATTCAATGTTCAACGCAAATCAAAAACAGCGAAGGAACATCCTGACTGGCTTATAAAAAACAAGTCTGGCAAACCTCTTTTGGGTTGTGCAGGTTGGGGCGGAGCTTATACACTAGACATATATAATCCAGAAGTTAGACAGCACATTAAAAATGTTTTTAATGTAGTTCTAGACGATTGGAAATACGACATGGTAAAACTAGATTTCTTATATAGTCAATGTATGCAACCACGCAATGGCAAATCAAGAGGCGCTATAATGGACTATGCTATGGCTTTTTTAAGAGAATGTGTAGGTGATAAATTAATGTTAGGCTGTGGTGTACCACTAGGATCTGCTTTTGGTTATGTAGATGCCTGTAGAATCAGTTGTGACGTAGATTTGTCATTTAAAGGCAGGTATTATAATAAGCTACATATAAATTGTGAAATACCAAGTGCCAAAAACGCAATAACAAATACAATTTTCAGACGGCATTTAAATAATAGATTTTTTGTAAATGACCCAGATGTGTTTTTCTTGAGAGACATTAATCTTAAATTCACACAGAAGCAAAAACATCTACTTGCAAAAATTAACAATATGTTTGGGAATGTGTTATTTATATCAGATGATGCAGGAAAATATGAAGATAGAGAAATCTCCTTTTTAAAAAAGGCTTTTACAAAAACAGAAACAAAGGTGATTATTGCCGAGTTTGTAGACAAAGAAACAATAAAAATAACATATACAGAATCAGAAAGCCCAATGGAAAAGACACTAAAATTTAATATTAAAACAGGAGAAACGGCGGGGGAGCTTTTATAAAAGATTACTTAAAAAAAAGGAGCGCAAAAAAAAAGAAAAAAAACTCATAAGCCTTATGATTTTTAAGAGCAAACCTACCACAAAATGATAAGGCAAACCCCTGACACAAATAGGTTAACAGAATGGGAGGGTGGCGATAACAGTTGATTTTAACCACGCACAGTCACCCCTCTTTGCCGTCTGGGCGGCTGACATCAACTACCAAGTCTTTCTTTTGGCATATTGCCGCCAAAAGCCTTTATAAACCCCCTGCTTTGATACAGCGAGAACGCCAGTTTTTTTTTGAGCGGTGAGATATGGCTCAAGAGAGTCTTTGCCTGTGTCAAAAGAGTGGTATGAGTCAAAGCTGATGAGAGCGTAAAAAGGCGCATTGGCGAATGTCAAACCGATTGAAGAGACACTGCATTGCGGGTTATAGTTTTTTAAGGATGTCCTTAGGCGATATAATCTTAACGGGCGAGCCTTCGTAATGCTTTTCATCGCGGGTGACAATGTGGTCTACCCTGTGCCGCTTGGCGCAGGAGGCTTGCAGCGCGTCCTCATAATCACCCAATGGCAGCTCAAACGCCTTTTCGCAATCGCTGCCGTTTACATCTAGCACGTTGATGACGGCAAGAAGTCCGAGCAGCGTCTGCCGGGTTTGCTCGTCGTCTTTGGTGTGCTTGCGCAAAATGTAGTACAGGTCTGTGAAGGAGCTTGCGGTAACAAACCCATCCGCCTTTTCCTCCGCCACGGCAAGCAATACTTCCCCGGCGGAGTCCGCCCACGGCTCGCGGTGCATGAGCGCGTCAAGAATGACGTTCGTGTCAATCAGCAGTTTCATAACGCGCCCTCCGTTCCGCCTTGGTCTGTTCAAGCGTTGTGCCGCCGTCCGGGACGGAACCGAGCAGCGACTTGATGATGTCCACCTTGTTCTGCTTGGCACTGGAAAGCCGCGCAACGGTTTTGCCGTTCTTGGTTATAAAGATGTCCTCGGTGGACACCAGCGAGAGATACCTGCCGATGTTGCTTTTGAACTCTGTGGCAGTCACTAACATATCCATTCCTCCTTTTAATTTCGGACAATATTTATGATTTATGATTTCCGAATTTAATGTTATTATACGCCAATCGCACGATATTGTCAATAGAAATCGTTCGATTTTCAAAGGGTAGGGGGATGTAGATCTCTGTGCGTAAACAAACCGGCAACGGCGGTCAGGTGTTGGTAGCGTTCACACAAAATCAAAGAGATGAGGTTCGTGATTTGGAAGGCAGAACCGCGCACTTACTGTTGGTAGAGGCACAAAACAGCAGACCTATATAGCCCAGACATCCCCATGCTATGCGCTGGAGGGCAACGGCCAGCAACCCAGCCACAAAGGCAAAGGCAGCGGCGTAAGTGAAGATGTCAGCCCGACGCTCAACGGCGTGGAGCAGCACCAAGTCGCCTACGCTATGACCACCGGTTGCTACACGCAGGTCTGCGAGGAAAGAGCGCCGACATTGCAAGCGCGTGATTTCAAGGACGCGCCCATTGTAAACAGCCCTGCCTACGGTATTGACCGTGATGAACCAGGGAGAGAACGCACAGTTCACGCCATCGGTCAGAGAGGAGCAACAGCCGACCATTGTAGCCAAGGGTCTGGGGGCTGTGGCTTTGCCGCAGCGGTCACGATATGTTGTTCGCAGACTAACCCCGATTGAATGTGCCTTGCTTCAAGGCTTCCCGCCCGATTGGTGTGCGGAGCTGGCAACGCCAGAACCTACTGATGAGGTTATTGCTTTTTGGTCGGAGGTCTGGGAGATCCATCGCCTTGTTATCAGAAAGACCAGCAAGCCGAAGTCAGAAAAGCAAATCGTCAAATGGCTGCAAAATCCCTATTCGGACGGGGCGGCCTATCGCCTCTGGGTGTTGATGTATAATTGATTTGAAACGATCAGTATATCTAGAAATTTGTCACTTTTATACTGATCGAATCAATCTACTTTGTTGGGGGACAACCCATGAAGGCCCAATACACAACAGCAACAACAATAAAACAAGCAGAGCATGAGAACTCAAATAAACCGATT
>JAIRMA010000072.1 GCA_031259085.1 Christensenellaceae bacterium | reverse complement strand
TTTAACCTAATTAAGGCAAAAATTCCCCCGCCTCAATCATCTGATAGGCGGCGGGATGAATTGCCAGCCAAAAAACTTGCAAATAACAAAAAAACGTATATAATAAAAAAGAAAGGTTGATTCTAAAAGATTCTATGACTTATTTTCATTCTAGACATTCAGTTCACGCTTTATACTACCATTTGGTCTTGGTGGTAAAATATAGAAAAAAAGTGATTGATAACGAAATATCACTACGTCTTAAAGATATTTTTATGAAAACTGCTGAAAAATACAATATAGAGCTAAAAGAATAGAACCATGATAAGGATCATGTGCATGTTTTATTGTCTTGGTTTTTGGTAGATTAAAACCACCAGCTTTTTCGTTTCTTCTTGACGGCCCCCACGATTAGCTAGATAATACTTATACGATCAAATGTTACCTCGTTGAGGAGGATGGCTTATGACGGACTATAAGCATGGGAGTCATAGTGAGTTCCTTATGCACTACCATTCGTCATTACCAAAGTTGATCAAGGTGCAAAAACCTTTGATAAGCCAGAAAAGTCCGAATTAAATAGCTCATTATCAAGGTTTTATTTTAAACGGTAAAGCCAAAATAGGCTTTTTGCAGGTCGATCACTATTTGAATATAGATAATAAAGTATTATTAGCGATGATATAGACCCAAATTGACTTAGACTGGCGTAGTTCTGGCGATGTTATTAACCCAGACTGGCGGGTGCATAGAAAAAAAGTATGTAAAATCTGATATCTTGTGGTAAAATGCTCTCGTGACCACAACTTGGCCAGTTCATAAACTGACCAGACTTGGAGACGAGAATGTCAATACCTAGCAAAGATAATTTTAGTGTTTTTACCAATAAATTTATTGATATTTATGAAATTATGCAAAAAAATATCTGTTTAAATAGCGATCCAATGACTTTATTTCCAACTATAGAACAAATAGAAAGATATTATGCTGAAATGAGTCTGCAAAGAGATGTATTAGAAGATGAACTATTAAGCAATATAATCAATGAAGTTAATCAAAGAAAAGTTATAAAGATATATAAAAATTTATATAAAGAAAAAGGTATAAATTTAAGGACAAATAGGTTGGCAGAAATTACAATACAAACAGAATATAGAAAAGTACTAATAAAAAGATATTTATTATCACCAATAAGTATGACAGATAAACAACTATTGGCTGAAACAGAAGGTAAAAAGAATGTATATCCAGTTGACATATGTCTCGGAATAGATAAATTGCCATTTAAAACCTCAGTAACAGGAATGCTAAAAATCGCAAAAATTGCTCAGAGTGTTAAATCATATAAAAGCGCATAAAAAGAACTATTAGAGGCGCATAGAATAAAAATGGATCAAATTACTATAAGTTCTATAACAAACTATATAGGTCAACTAGTTTTAAATAATGATATATTAAGAGCAAATTACAATTTTGATAATATAACTAAGGGACGAGTAACCTTCCCGCTAGAGAAAAAAGATGAAATTCTATATATACAAACTGATGGTGCTATGGTAAATACACGTCAGACCGAAACAATTGATAAAGATAAAAAATCGGGATGGCATGAAAATAAACTAGCTTTAGTATATACTTCAGGGAATGTTAGCATTAGAAGTAGAGTTTTGATCAACGGTAAATATGAATATAAACATAAAATCAATAAAAAAGAATACACATCATATATAGGTGATGTTTCATTATTTAAAAAGCTAGTACTTTCTAGCGCTCTTAGGAATGGATATGGCCAGTATAAACACACAGTTTTAATCAGCGATGGAGCAACATGGATACGAAATATGAAAGAAGAGTTGTTCCCAGATGCGCAACAAATATTAGATTTTTATCATTTAAGCGAAAAGATTTGGGATTTTAGTAAATTATTTTTTAATAAAAACGAAACAAAATACGTACCTTGGAGTCACGAAATTTGCGATAAACTTAGGGATAGCGATACTAATTATGTACTAAAAGAAATAAAACATATGGAGCAATCTCTAAAAATTAAAACAAATAAGCTATCAAATTATATCGAAAATAATATTAATAATATTGATTATGCAGAATATACAAAAAAAGGCTACATTATAGGTAGTGGAGCTATTGAAAGCGCTAATAAATCAGTAATGCAAATAAGATTAAAACAGCCTGGGATGCGATGGAATATAGATTCTGCACGATATATGGTGATTTTACGTGCTAAATATGAAAGTGATTTATGGTTTGATAATGTTATAGTCCCTGTAAAATTACACTATAATATCAATCCTTATTAAGAATTAATTAAATTATAGTTTTATTAAAATTATTTTGTTGATTTACATTTAATATTTAAACTCTTTAGAAGAGATTTATGTATAATACTATCTAATTTTAATTTAAAATCCTTATAAATTATTTCAATTGCCTCCAGTGTCATTTCTTGAGCTTTACTATGTATTAAATAATTAACTTTTGATTGAAGTTCACCGCATAAATTTTTAAACTCTAATATTGTCTCTTTTTT
>JAIRMA010000092.1 GCA_031259085.1 Christensenellaceae bacterium | reverse complement strand
ATTTTGAAGTAATAATGAACAATACTGCTACAGTTAATTTAGCTGCTAGTAATGGAAACTTACCTGAATCTGGAACTCAAAAATATTTGTTAAGCACAATGCCAAAAGGTTCGGCAGGAGCAATAGTTGGAGACATTGATACAGTTGAAGAGGCTCATATTAACGCATTTAATAACTACAATGGATCACTTAGTAAGACTTCATATACTGGCATTCAAGATGGTTCTGAAGGTGGATACTCTGTAGATATTCAATTAACTAAAGCAAATGGTAATGGAGTTACAGACGGACCTCGAACAATAGTTGGGCGAGGTTTAAACCTATATTCTATTTATAATTATCAATTAATAATTAATTTAGATGAAACAATGTATTCCGCTGTAAAGAACGATCGAGTTGAGTTTTATATCGATAATATCATAATTAACGGCATAAACATTCAGATCGCGAAAAGACAACACGGTCTAGGGGATGGTTCAGTTATTCCTTCATCACCTAACCGTCATTTTGGAAATAAAATAACAAGGTCATACAGTGTAGAGGGACAAAATAATTTGTCCCATACATTAGAAATGCCAGAATCGCTTAATGACAAAAACAATACTTTTCCTTTGCTATATAATAGCCCTTATACATCATGGAATACAGCAAACGATTTTTCCACAGCTAAAACCAGTAATTTTGTACCAAATTCTAGTCAAATTAAAATCAATCTGCAATTAAAGCTAGAGGAACACTTTCAGACATGGTGGACTATGGGCACATATATGTGGTACGAGACAAACCCTACTGTCACGATAGGGTGGACATATAAAACATCAAATATTACTGTTAAAACAATGAATTCAGCATACGGTAAGGTAATAAGTCCTAATGATCCAACAGGAAGCTATGCGAGTTTAACTTATCCTGTTGACATTAATGGGCGAATAGGTGATACTCTCTTAACTGCGACTGCAGTTCCTAATGATGGTTATTGTTTTATATACTGGAGAAAAGCAAATGGTGACAATGAAGATAAAGATATTTATGACCCTCAGATAAATACAGTAAGATTATACAATCATAACTTGAATGACGTAGGAGATGGAATTGTTTATGAGGCTATCTTTGACGAAATCAAAGTAACTGATCAAGTAAATAATCAATATTCTAATTATACATACAACGGTGTTGGGCAGGGGCCGCGTGTATACGTTGACTTTCTGTTTACTAACGTTAATCATTCAGTTGCACATACATATAAAGCCCGGAGTGGGACGACTTTTGCGAATTCCACTATAAGTATCAATAGTACACAAAATATTATAGATAATACTGATACTAATAAATTTTTAGCGGGTAAACCTATTAAGAGTGGTGATTATAGTTATTCAGTACAAATAACACGTAGTGTTACACGTAATGCTAAAAATGAAAATGTAGTAGTTGGGAAATTAGATTCTGCTAAAGTCATTAATTTTGCAATTAACAACTATACTCCACAAGGTTCTATTCTGGAGAACAATATTACTCTAGATAATTACTATTATGGCCAAACAATTTCAAGTAACACTCTTTTGAGCTCAAAAAATGATAACGATCAACCAATATTGAAAGATACATATATACGCGGTAGTAACAATCAAATTCTTGGTACTCTAATAGGCACGTATAAGTTTAAGGATGATAGTTTAAACAACGGGCAAAAACGCCTTGAATCGCCATCTTATGGTGAACAAGTTGTATTTGTGCCAACAGATCCTAACATAAATCAAATTACATTGTCTGGAAGTATAAATATTTCAATCATAAAAACTACTCTTAAACTTGGATATCTTAATGGTAGTACTTTAACAGAAGGTTTAGAGAATCTGTCATTAAACGCAATTAACTACGGTCAATTGAGAGAAGACTTAGGCATTTCAGATAAAGTAGTGTTATATAACCCATACACATATAATGATTCTAATGCGATGGCTAGCGTTTATTTTGGATATGTGCCATATGATATCTCAAGCTGGGGTGTTATTGAAGTGAGACCAGCGGCTACAGACTCATTGACTGAGGCCACATTAACATTCACATTAAATCAGAATATTTCTGGAACTGCAACTCCTTTTTCAACATATTATGAATTACCTACTGAGATAATAAAGGTCAAATACTTAGTTAACAAAGCTAAGCTTGTGTTTAGTGGTGAAGAAAATCAACAATTAAACTTTACGTATACGTATTACACTAACAGCACTAGTTCGACTACAACTGTTAGTTCTAACATAATACTTATGTATGGTCAAGGATTAAAGGCCATATCAATCGCGGCTAAAAGTTCTATACAAAGTAATGTAACAAATTACATAGATCATGGGACGATTAGGTTTACATGGTACAGACAAATTTCTGGGACAACCATAGACAACAATAATTTACTTGATGACTATTACGAGCAGAAGTTTCTGACAGTAGCTGAGAGCACTAATGCATACAACACACAAAATCCTAATTATTATTGTTTAAAAGCAGAATGGTTAATTCCAGATGGTAGTGCTGTTAACAGCAATTATGAGCCATACTACTTTTACAATCAATCAATCAATATATCTAGAGCTGAACTTAATGCAAGCATTAAATTTGAACAATCAACAGAGATTAATTCAGATGCTCCCGTTATAAAGCCTATAACATACGGTGAATCTGTTGACAAGGCCTTGTCGACTAACATAAATAAAGGTAAAACTCTAAATGTAGCAAACCAGGACTTAGAGGTATATTACAAAATAGAATGGATAATTGACGAACTGGCTAACACTATTGCAAGCCTTAATAACTATCCATATGCATTGGTTGAAAACAGCGGGCAGTATGCCGTTCAGATCTCAATATACAAAGATGATGGTTATGGCAACTTGGTTCAAGACACTGATAATTATCAGCAAAATGGAGTCTTTTTCCGAAATGATTCAGGCAATGCGTTTGCATTTGCCTCACTAGTAGTTAATCGTGCTTCACAAAACTTCTATTTAATGGTTGATGGTAGTTTAGTTGAATTAAACAATAATAACCTCACTACTGTCATGACAAATCTTAACGAGTATGTTTACAAAGAGAGTACAGAAGGTCTGTCAATAAATTATGATGCAGTTGGTGGTAAGACAGACACAAATATTGAATTAGAGACTGTTTACATAG
>JAIRMA010000026.1 GCA_031259085.1 Christensenellaceae bacterium | reverse complement strand
AGTCTCAACAAAATCATAATTCCATTTGCCATCTATTACAGCAGCGTTTGAGCTGTTAATTTTGAGTGGATCATTTGATAAATTAGACAGCAAAAAAGATACTATTATAAATAAAAGTGTGATAGCAATCAAAAATGGTATTTTTAATATACTCCCAGCTCGCAATTTCATAAAGCAAACCTCTTAAGGCGACAAAAAATAATTTAAATCTTTATATAAATTATAGCACAAAATCCATAAAAAGTAAAGAGCTAATAAAATTAACCAATTATCATCTTGCGTATTGTTTTTATAAGTCAATTCATATTCTATGCTCGGTATATTCCATTTATTGCCTAAATTTAAATAGCTGTATTTTAATGAATGTTACTAAATTTTAATTCGAGATTATCAGATGTTTGTGGAATTATATATCAATTTTGCTAAATCACGCAACTATAATTTTTGAGAAAAAATTATTATATGCTAATATATACTTATGAGGATTTTTGCAATTAGTGATCTGCATATTTGTTTGAGCCAAAATAAACCAATGGATATTTTTGGCACTCATTGGGAAAATCATTGGCAAAAAATCTCAAATGACTGGTGTGAACGTGTGTCAGATGATGATGTAGTAATTATATCTGGTGATATATCATGGGCATTAACTTATCAAAATGCAACATTGGATTTAGATGCTATATCAAAATTGCCTGGCAGGAAGATCCTTGTAAAAGGCAATCATGACTTGTGGTGGCAAACTATAACTAAAATGCGTAACGCATATTCCCCGAACATGGAATTTATACAAAATAATGCAGTAAAAATCAATAATTATATTTTTGCAGGATCGCGAGGGTGGCCTTCTAAAGAGATCGATGGAACATTCCCTCCAAGTCATTGTGTTAATTCTAAAAATCAAGATAATGTCAAGATCCATGCACGTGAAATATTGAGACTTAACAATTCATTGATTCATGCTAAGAAATTAGCTCAGGAAGGTGACAAAATTATAGGTTTAATTCACTACCCGCCTTTTAATTCGAGATTTATGGATTCTGGTTTTACTGAGTTATTCGAAAAGAATGGTGTATGTGTAGTCATATATGGACATTTGCATGGCGATAAGCCTAGGACATTTATGATTTATGAAAAATCTGGAATTAAATATTACCTTACTTCTTGTGATTTGTTAAATTTCAAAATGATTGAGATTAAAATATAATATCGGCTTTAACTTGATTTAGATTTTAAACTATGCACACTAAATATAACCTTATGTGGCACCTTTGATTTACAAAACTTAAAATAAATTCCATTTCACTTAAAATAACTGAATTTTAGTTAGTCCAATTCTGATTTTCAGATTGGATTGCAAGCTATCCTCAATCTAACGCTATTAAATTCTGAAAATGCTGAATTATTTTCTCAAATTTATTATGTCGTTTAAAAAGCTAATATCCTAAATATTTGTGTGCGTTTTTATCAAAAATTTAGTTGCAAAATCCCTCTTTAGATTGTATTATAATATAAGAGCATTTTCAACTAAACAACACATCGAGTTGCGTGCATCTCTTTGTATTACACATTAGGAGAAAAAAATGACAAAATTTATATTTGTAACTGGAGGCGTTGTTTCTGGATTAGGGAAAGGGATAACTGCGGCATCGTTAGGACGTCTATTAAAAGCACGCGGATTGACAGTAGCTGCTCAAAAACTTGACCCGTATATGAATTGTGATCCTGGCACAATGAGTCCATTCCAACACGGGGAAGTTTTTGTAACCGATGACGGTGCAGAAACCGATTTAGATTTAGGACACTATGAGAGATTTATTGATGAAGATTTAAATAAGTATTCTAGTCTAACATCTGGCAAAATCTATTGGTCCGTTCTGTCAAAAGAAAGAAATGGCGAATATTTAGGTGAAACAGTACAAGTTATACCTCATATTACAAACGAGATTAAGAAATTTATATTTGCAAACGCAAAATCAACAAATGCAGATGTGTTAATTAGCGAGATAGGTGGAACAATAGGTGACATCGAGAGTCAGCCTTTCATTGAATCTGCACGACAGATCGTTTTTGAGATCGGTAAAAATAATTGTTTGTTTATACATGTAACACTAGTGCCATATATCCCAGGTTCTAACGAATATAAAACAAAACCCACGCAGCATTCAGTAAAACAACTACAAAGCATGGGTATTAATCCAGATATAATTGTAACACGCACAACTGGATATGGTTCAGTTGACTTTTTAGAGCCTTCTATAAAACGAAAGATTTCGTCTTTTTGTAACGTAAAACCTGATTGTGTAATAGACAATATTACACTCGATTGTTTATACGAAGCCCCATTAATGTTACATAAAAATGGTCTAGATAAAGTTGTATGTAGGGAATTAAAGATAAGATCAAAGAAAGAACCTGACTTGACGTCATGGGAGGAAATGATCCAACGCATAAAAGACCGTGACAAAAATGTTAAGATTGCACTTGTAGGTAAATATGTTCAACTTCATGATGCATATTTATCAGTTGCTGAATCATTGCAACATGCTGGATATGAATTAGGTACAACCATAGAAATACTTTGGCTTGATAGTGAAAAACTAACTAACAGTAATATTGCTAGATTATTAAAAGGTTGTGCAGGAATTTTAGTACCAGGTGGGTTTGGAATCCGCGGCATCGATGGAAAAATTGCAGCATGTAAATATGCAAGGGAAAACAATATACCTTATTTAGGGATTTGCCTAGGTATGCAAGTAGCAGTTATTGAATTCGCGCGTAATATATGTAAACTAAGAGATGCCAATTCTGGTGAGTTTACACAGAAAAGTAAGAATTTTGTCATTGATTTGATGCCTGATCAGAAAAATTTGCCGAAAGGTGGTACTATGCGCCTTGGAAAGTATCCTTGCATGATAAAGGAGGGTACGCTATTAGCGCGAGCGTATGGGAAGAATGAGATAAGTGAAAGACATAGACACCGTTATGAATTTAATAACGATTATCGTGAACTGATGGAACAAAAAGGGTTAGTAATTAGCGGAACATCCCCTGATAAATTCATTGTTGAGACTATTGAATTACCAGACCTTGATTTTTTCGTTGGAGTACAATTCCATCCAGAATTTAAAAGCCGACCAAATAGAGCCCATCCTTTGTTTTATCAATTTGTAAAGGCTTCACTTAATTATATAAAAACTCATGAGTGAGAGAACTTATAAAAAACATGTCATGCGCGTCATATTCCCGTGTGCATTATACAGTGCGTCAGCTGGAGTAGTTATAGGAATTGTTGTTTTCTTTTTTAAAATGCTTGCTGAATTTTTGGGTGATTTGAGTATTTCAATATATGCGTATGTATCTAACAATCTCGCTTATATCCCACTTTTAATTATTGGCCTTGTGTTATCAGCCATAATAGTATACTTCATTATCAAGAAAATCCCAGAAGCATCGGGCGGCGGCATCCCTAGATCAGAAGGCATCGTGAGGGGATTATTGTCTTTTAGATGGTTACACTCAATAATAGGTGCAATTACTGGTAGTATATTTGCTTTCATTGCTGGATTATCAGTCGGATCTGAGGGCCCTGGTGTGCAAATAGGTACTGCAATAGGTGATGGTTTTAATAAAATATATCATTCAAGAGGTCATACTTGGAAAAGACCTGTCTTAACTGCAGGTGCAGCAGCAGGGTTTGGTGTCGTAACTGGCGCACCTATATCAGGAATTGTTTTTGCAATTGAGGAAGCTAATTCTAAATATGAGCCCTACTTGGTTCTAGCTGCAGGAATTGGTGTTATATTTGCATCTGTTACAACAAGCCTCCTAGCTCATCTGTTTTCAATCGATATGAAGATATTGAATAACGGACCTATTACAGACCTAACATTTAATTTAATGTGGATCCCAGCTATCATAGGCATCATAGCTGGATTTGGAGCTGTTTTATATAATACGTTGATTGAAAAAGTGTCAAAAATAGCGGGCAAACACCTATCAAAAAAAATGATGTCCTTAATATATTTATTATCAATATTTTTAATAACAGGAATAATTGGTTTATTGTTACCACAGGCTACTGGCAGTGGGCACACACTTATCTTCGGTGTTTTAGAACGAAAATTCATTTGGTATATGCTAATTCCAATATTACTTGTTAAACTTTTATTAATAGCAGGCACCACTGCCTCAGGGGCTGTAGGGGGAATGTTTTTACCTATGTTATCAATAGGTGGCACGATTGGGGGATTGATAGGAGAGCTTTTCTTGGTATGTGGATTGTCAATTGAATTCTATCCAATTATAATATTGTTAACCATCTGCAGTTTTTTTGGTGGCGCAATATACGCACCAATCACGGCAACTGTATTTATAATAGAAAGTACAGGAAGTTTTATCAGTGGTCTTCACTGCATAATTGCGGTATTTTTGTCAATGATGATTATGTCTGTTTTCAAAGTTGAATCTGTAAATGAAGTTACCTTGAAAGAGATCTTAAGAAATTATCATAAAAAGGATGAATTAAATAAAACAACACAAATAAGTAACTAATTTAATTAAAAGATTAGGAGATTTAATGAATATACTTAGCTTTGATATAGAAAGTTGTAATGGAGACAACAGCAATGCTAGCATGTGTAGCTTTGGTTATTGTTTATCAGATGAAAATTTTAATATTCTAAAGCAAGAAGATATCCTCATAAATCCATTCCCAAAAGGTTTTAATCTAGGTCAATATGGGAAAGAGCCCGCAATAAAGTTAGCATATCCAGAATCTGTGTTCCGAAGTTCACCTAAATTCCCGGATGTGTATAATAAAATATTAGCTCTTTTTAATTCGAATGTACTAGTTATTGGTTTTGCAATTGAAAATGATATTCGGTTTTTAAATAATGCGTGTGATGTATATAATCTCCCACGAATTGAATTTAATTACATCGATATGCAATTATTAATCAAAATTTATAAAAAAACTAGATCTGACATTTCACTCATAACAGCAATAAATGAATATTCATCAGAACCTACTGTTCAATTACATAGATCTGACGAGGATGCAAGAATGACGCTGATTTTAGCAAGAAATTATTGCCAATTAACTGGTTATAGTTTGTTTGAGATAGTAGCTGATCCTAAAATTAACATAGGGATTAATTCAATAGAAGAACATCGATATTTTTCATCACGTGATTATTTTGATACAAAAAAAGGATTCGCACTCACTAAAAAAATGAAGGCTATTCTATTTGCGGAATTTTGCAAGCATTCACTAAACAAATTTTTAAATACTGAAGAAAATGCCATTTTACATGGGAAAACAGTCGGAATCTACGAAAAACTTTTACACGATGATCTAGTCGTGGGTAGAAATTTAATGGTTGCAATTTTGAGTTTAGGAGCCAACTATTCACAAAGACTCTCAAAATGTAATATGATTATATGCCGGGATAATGAAGATGAAAATGAATCAGCATTACTACGTACAATAAAAAAAGCACGCAAGAAACATCCAATTGAACTCTTGCCTATATCAAAATTCATTGATATATATGGTGAAGTACCTGAAATTGATATCGATGATGCTAATGTGTTGTTCAATTACTATTCAGTACTAATTAAAAATGACCTGTCATTTCTAGACGACAAAGCAAGTATAAAAAAACGCATTAAGGACATACGGCATAATCTTTGTAAGGATAAATAACTCAAACTAAAATGTTTTTAAAATTGTAAACTTATGTGTATGATAAGGTTAAAAAAGATGTCATTCCATTCATAAAAAAAGAACACTTGGCCTCATTGTGCCCCGTGTTCTTCATAAATATTAGAGAAAAACTAAATGTAATTACTTGGAATTTAAATTATATTTAAAATTGTATGATAAAAGTATCATTTAATGGAGAACATCCTATTTTAGAGAATGCATCTAAAGAATAAAGATCAGATAATTAAAACAAGAGAGTTATCTATTAGTTTGATCTCTTTCTTCTGAATAGTGTGACTACTATAACTAATCCAACTAATGCAGCTCCTCCTATTGAAACAACCCATACCCAGTCATTACTTTGTGACTTCTCAACATAGTAGTAAAATGTATATGTTACAGGATCATTATTCTCATCACCTTCATATGTTATCTCTACCATATAATTACCAGGAATAGCCGGTATTTCATCTAAATATACAATGCCTTTTTCTGATGTAAACTTATATCGCAAACCAGATGATGTAAGAACAGAACCAAAATTATTTATAACTTGTATTGCATCCTGAAATTGATCAATACCTGTCAAGCCACTAATCGATATTGTAGTTAGGGCTTTATTAACCTTCAATTCTATCTTTCCTGTTGATTTTAAGTAGTTTGAATCACTAGGTGTAAATTCCCATTCATATTCATAAGTGCCCACCGCTAGGCTAAGCCCCTCTTTGAATGTTGCACTACCATCCTCAGTTAGCACAGTAATCCTAGGCATTGCCTGACCATATCTTAAATCATCAATTCCATCAACCTTTAAATCAAGATTGGTTATGTTCATCGCAACCCTGTTTATGGTCATAGTAGCAGTCAGTATTAATTCTTCATAGTTTGTCTTTGTCAATGTGACACTTATGGTATATGACCCAGGCTCTCTAAATATGTTTTGTGCTGAATATATTACACTTACATTTTCTAGTTCACCTGTCACTTCAAGACGATGCGATAAACCATCATAATTTCTTACCTCATCTTTAAAAGAAACCCCACTATCAATTTTGGCTAGTTCTATCTTGAAATTAGTAATGTTACCCATATTAGATATTGTATAATTGTCTGCATCAGCACCACTTATAGAGCTAATCACTACATTAAATCCATTCAATGTCGAGTTTATTCTATCACCAAAATACTCTATCTCAATAAGCACCTCATCATTTCCGATTACACTACCCTCTATAATATTCGGTTTGACTGTTTTTGTATTTCCGTCGTATATTGTGTCAGT
>JAIRMA010000087.1 GCA_031259085.1 Christensenellaceae bacterium | reverse complement strand
ATTCATCTAAATCACTTTGATCATTTATTAAAATTTTCATCTTATTTACACCTTCCTTTTGATGTTTCTTTGTGTTTATTTGTATCTAATAAATGACTCTCATCGATTAGCTTTGCATTTCCTATAATATACTTATAAGCAATATCATCTTTACAACGTTTAATAATCGTGGCATCTCTGAATGCAATGATTGAACATTTATTAGTTTCTATAATTGCTGTTGAAAAATCAACAGTTACTATACGATAATCAAAACGATAATCAAAGTTATCATTATCAGAGTTTGTAGGTTTTTTAAAGACTACTCTACTCTCGCCTCTTACTTCAAAACTACCATTTATTTTTTGATTTACAACTAATTCTGAGCCAGTTTCTGAATAACTTTGATTTATACAAAACTTCGCGTTGCTATAATTCCCATATAATTTTACACACTCATCTAATCTTTCTTGTGTTGAAATATTTACTCTCAAATACATTTCACGTGGTACGTCTGTATTTAAGCTTTCATTTTTTAACTTAGCATTATTAGTAAGACTATAATCAATGCACTTATAATTATTATTAAGATTAACTATAGTTGAGTTATCATCTCCAGAAACTTTAGTAGATTTATTATAATTGTCTGTTTTTATTATAGCAATGGCATCATCGTATGCATATATATGCGCAAAACGAGGAGTTTCTAAAAATGTGATAATACTATTATCATAAATTTTAAAGTATTTTACTTCACTTGATTTAACAACCAAAGGTTCATCAGATTGAATATTTACACAATAATCAGATTTATTAACAGTAGTACCATTTAAAAACTCATCTAATTCTTTTTGATTTGTAACTGTTATATAATTATACTTAAAATACGGATTCATCTTATTTACACCTTCCTTTTGATGTTTCTTTGTGTTTATTTGTATCTAATAAATGACTCTCATCAATTAGCTTTACATCCTTATCAATAAATCGCAAAGAAACAATATCATCTTTACATCTTTTAACAATTCTGGATTGATCACTTGCACGGATCGCACAATTATTAGTTTCTATAATTGCTGTTGACTTACCATAAGCAAATATGTAATAATCAAGGCTATAATTGTTAAAGTTTGTAGGTTTTTTAAAGACTACCCTACTTTCATCTAATAGTAAAAAATGACCATATATTTTTTGATTTACAACTAATTCTGACTTGGGTTCTAAATCATTGCTAATCAAATATAAATTTACGTTTTTACAATTTCCATATAAATTCAAGCACTCATCTAATCTTTCTTGTGTAGAAATATTATAAACATCCAAACTCATTTCACATGGTACGTCTGTATTTAAGCTTTCATTTTTTAACTTAGCATTATGAAAAAGGTCACAGTATGAAATATTACTATTCTCATTGCGCTTAATAATAGTTGAATTATCATATCCCTGAACCAAATAACAATATTCTGATTCGATTATAGCAACGGAATTATTGTATGCATTTATACAAGTCTCAAAAGGAACTTCTAGAAATCTGACAACACTATTATCATAAATTTTAAATTCATTTACTTCACTTGATTTAACAACCAAAGGTTCATCAGACCGAATATCCACACAGTAATCAGATTTTTTAACAGTAGTGCCATTTAAAAACTCGTCTAATTCTTTTTGGTTTGTAACTGTTATATGATTATTATCCATCTTATTTACCCCACCCTTTTGAGGTTTCCTTGTGTTTGTTTGTATCTAATAAATGACTCTCATCTATAAACTTTACAGTGTCACTATAACACTCATAAACAAACTCACCTTTACATCGTTTAATAATCGTGGCATCATGGTATGAACGAATCTTACATTTATTAGTTTCTAAAATAGCTGTTGACTTACCAAAAGCAAATATGTAATAATCAATGCTCTCATTATCAGAGTTTGTAGGTTTTTTAAAGACTACTCTACTCTCATCTCTTAATTCAAAAACACCATTTATCTTTTGATTTACAACTAATTCTGAGCCATGTTCTGAATAACTTTGATTTATACAAAACTTCGCGTTGCTATAATTCCCATATAATTTTACACACTCATCTAATCTTTCTTGTGTTGAAATATCATAAATCCGTAACCCAATTTCTTGTGGTTTGTTTGGATCTAAACCTCTATCTTTTAACGTAGCATTACCACTAAGTGCACAGTCTAAATTGTTACACTTATTCCAATTAACTATAATTGAGTTATCATACCCAAATCCAAAAACACGCGAATCATTTTTTAATTCCATTACAGCAACGGCATTTCCGTATGCATATATACAAGTCTCAAAAGGAACTTCTAGAAATCTGACAACACTATCACCATAAATTTTAAATTTATCTACCTCACTTGATTTAACAACCAAAGGTTCATTAGCCCGAATATCTATACAATAATCAGATTTATCAATTGTAGTGTCGTTTAAAAACTCGTCTAATTCTTTTTGGTTTGTAACATTAACATAATCCATCTTATTTACACCTTCCTTTTGATGTTTCTTTGTGTTTATTTGTATCTAATAAATGACTCTCATCTACTAGTTTTGCATGCTCTTTAATATACAAATTAACAATATCATCTTTACATCTTTTAACAATTCTGGATTGACTAGTTGCACGGATCGCACAATTATTAGTTTCTATAATTGCTGTTGATAAATAACCAGCGTGTATGTAATAATCAATACTCTTATTATCAGAGTTTGTAGGTTTTTTAAAGACTACTCTACTCCAACTGTCTAGGTCAAACCTACCATTTATTTTTTGATTTACAACTAAATCTAGCTCTTCTTTATGATATATACAAAATGTCACGTTTTTTAAATTCTGATATAATTTTACACACTCATCTAATTTTTCTTGTGTAGAAATATATACAATTTTCAAATCTATTTTACTTGCTATGTCTGGATTTAAACTTTCATCTTTAAACTTGGCCTTAGAACAAAGAATACATTCAAAACCTTTAAACTTATTACGATTAATAATAGTTGAATTATCATGTCCAACAACAGATTCTTCATTATTTTCTGATTCGATTATAGCAACGGAATTATTGTATGCATTTATAAAAGTCATATCAAAAGTATTTAAAAATGTGACAATACTGTTGTCATGAATATTAAAGTATCTTACTTCACTTGTTTCAACAACCAAAGGTTCATCAGACCGAATATCCAAACAATAATCAGATTTATTAACAGTAGTGCCGTTTAAAAACTCATCTAATTCATTTTGGTTTGTAACTGTTATATGATTAAACCGATTAGCATCCATCTTATTTCCCCCTTCCTTTTGATGTTTCTTTGTGTTTATTTGTATCTAATAAATGACTCTCATCTACTAGTTTTGAATTCTCTTTAATATACTTATAAGCAATATCACCTTTACAACGTTTAATAATCGTGGATTCGTTGTATGCACTCACTTCGCAATTATTAGTTTCTATAATTGCTGTTGACTTGTTACAAATAGCTATATCATAGTCAATACTCTCATTATCAGAGTTTGTAGGTTTTTTAAAGACTACCCTACTTTCATCTAATAGTAAAAAACCATTTATTTTTTGATTTACAACTAATTCTGATCCATGTTCTGAATAGCTTTGAGTTATACAAAACCTCGCGTTTTTATAATTTCCATATAATTTTACACACTCATCTAATCTTTCTTGTGTTGTAATATCATTAACTGTCAAATACATTTCACTTGGTGTTTTTGAATTTAAACTACTATTTTCAAACTTAGCATTATCATAAAGTTTACAAACAAAATACTCATATTTACTAGAATTAAATATAATCGAATTATCATATCCCTGAACCAAATAACAATTTTCTGATTCAATTATAGCAACGGCATTTTCGTATGCATTTATACAAGTCTCAAAAGGAACTTCTAGAAATCTGACAACACTATCACCAAAAATTTTAAATTCATTTACTTCACTTGATTTAACAACCAAAGGTTCATCAGCCCGAACATCTATACAATAATCAGATTTATTAACAGTAGTGCCATTTAAAAACTCATCTAATTCTTTTTGATTTGTAATATTTATATGTTTAAGATCCATC
>JAIRMA010000069.1 GCA_031259085.1 Christensenellaceae bacterium | reverse complement strand
GCTTTCGCTTCGGCTCCAGTACTCTATACCTTAACCTCGCTACGCAACGTAACTCGCCGGCCCGTTCTACAAAAAGTACGACACCACACTATTCAGTAGTGCTATGTCTGCTTGTAAGCATATGGTTTCAGGTTCTATTTCACTCCCCTCCCGGGGTTCTTTTCACCTTTCCCTCACGGTACTATACTCTATCGGTCACTAGGTCGTATTTAGCCTTAGGAGATGGTCCTCCCGCATTCCCACCAGATTTCTCGTGTCCTGTGGTACTCTGGATACCTCATTCATTTCACGTATTTCGCCTACGAGACTTTAACTCTCTTCGGTCGGCCTTTCCAGAACCGCTCAACTATACACGTCTTGAATTTATTAAGGTCCTAACCCCGCATTATGTCTCCATATCACGGTTTGGGCTCTTTCCCTTTCGCTCACCACTACTCAGGAAATCGATTGTTTTCTTTCTTTTCCTCTGGGTACTAAGATGTTTCAGTTCCCCAGGTTCCCCTCCATACATTGTATGAATGTGCCTGCTCATCGCAAACACGAGTTTCCTCATTCGGATATCTGCGGATCAAAAGTTATTTGCACTTCCCCGCAGCTTTTCGCAGCTTGTCACGTCCTTCATCGGCGCCTAGTGCCAAGGCATCCACCATACGCTCTTCTTCGCTTAATCTCGTCAATTTGTCTTATTGTTTATTCTCGCTTAAAGAACTTATATTGTTTTTCCTCAGCAAAATATCTAGTGAATCTTCCGTTAAAATTTTCGTATTACTACTCGCTTCTTCGTCTTTATTCAAGATATTTTTCTTTTCTATTTTTTGTCTTCTCTATTTAATATGCAGTTGTCAAGGTACCATGAATTTCGCAACAGCGAAATGGTGGGCGGAGGTGGACTCGAACCACCGGCCTCGCGCTTATCAGACGCGTGCTCTAACCAGCTGAGCTATCAGCCCATATAATTATCGGCGTTTTCCAGCGACCTCGATTGACCAAAATCAATTTTGGTGGAGATGAGCGGAGTCGAACCGCTGACCCCCTGCTTGCAAAACAGGTGCTCTACCAGCTGAGCTACACCCCCAAAAAAGCCGTCTTAAAAACGCGCTTGATTATAATAACATTGCATATTAGCTTTGTCAAACAAATAAAGGCACTATTTTAATATTATTTTGGTAATTTCTGTTCCAATCGACTGTTTTTCTTCATTATTTCATTTATTAGTGTTGTTAGCCGCAAAATTTCTCTGCTTCTTTAATGTTTAATCTATTTCTGTGGGCTCATTTATTAGGACACTAATATAAAACAATCTCAATCCTTTTTATATTAAACTTTCTCAAAATGGATAAAATAATTTGTCTATTAATTTAAACTTAAAAATTCAATATTTCCTTCCCCACTTTATAATTTAGCTTCATTATCTAAAAAGTGGCAATAAACTCCATTAACCTTTTTTCTAATAATTAAAATTTTTAAAAAAATTTAAAAAGTATATTCTATATGCTTGCAAGCATATAATCTTTATGCTATAATTTATTAGCACTCTATACTAATGAGTGCTAATAAATTAATCATATCGGAGGTTACTGTATGAAGTTAAAACCACTATTTGATCGTATTGTTATTCAGCATGTTGAGGCCGCTGAAGCTACCGCAAGTGGAATATTATTGCCAACTGCGGCACAAGAGAAATCACAAACTGCTAGAATAATTGCTGTAGGAAACGGCGGGATTGTTGATGGAAAAGAAATCAAAATTGAAGTAAAGCCTGGCGATACTATCCTTTATAGCAAATATGCAGGATCTGAGTTTAAATTAGATGGCGTTGAATACGTCATTATTAAACAGAGTGATATTTTAGCCATAGTAGAAGATTAATAACAAGGAGGCGATAAAAATGGCAAAACAATTTAAATACGGCGAGGAAGCCCGCAAAGCTCTCGAATCTGGCGTAAACACAATGGCAAACACCATTAAACTAACATTAGGTCCAAAGGGTCGAAATGTGGTTTTGGAAAAGAAATTTGGTTCTCCACTGATCACCAATGACGGTGTTACAATAGCTAAAGAAATAGAGATCCCTGATCCTTTTGAGAACATGGGAGCACAATTAATAAAAGAAGTAAGTGTGAAAACTAATGACGTTGCTGGGGATGGAACTACTACAGCTGCTCTTTTAGCTCAAGCCATTATAAGCGAAGGTTTGAAGAACGTTGCGGCTGGGGCTAACCCAATGGATTTACGCCGTGGTATTTTGAAAGCAAGCGAAATTGCATGTGAAGAGCTTATTGCTAGTAGCATGCCAATAACAGACAAAGCATCGATTGCTTCAGTTGCATCAATTTCTGCTGGAGATGAAACTATTGGTGAACTTATCTCTGATGCAATTGAAAAAGTTGGGAAGGATGGTGTCATCACCGTAGATGAAAGCAAAACAATGAAAACTGAATTGTCTATCGTTGATGGTATGCAATTTGATCGTGGATATGTTAGTGCATATATGGCCACTAATCCTGATAAAATGGAAGCGGAATTCGAAAATCCCTTAATTTTAATAACTGATAAAAAAATAAGTTCAATTCAAGAAATATTACCAATCCTCGAACAAATCATCAAAACAGGTAGAAAATTTGTCATCATAGCAGAAGATATTGAGGGCGATGCATTGAGTACTTTAGTCATAAACAAACTCCAAGGCCGTTTTTTCTGCTTAGCAATCAAAGCTCCTGGTTTTGGTGATAGGAGAAAAGCTATGCTTGAAGATATAGCTATTTTGACTGGTGGACAAGTTATAAGCGAAGAATTGGGCTTGGACCTTAAAGAAACACGAATTGATCAACTTGGACAAGCAAAACTAGTACGTTCAAACAAGGAAAACACGGTAATAGTGGGTGGTTTTGGTGCACCTGAGGCTATTGAAGCTAGAGTTAAGGCAATCAAAGCTCAAATCGCAGAAACAACTTCAGATTATGACAAAGAAAAACTTCAAGAGCGCTTAGCTAAACTTGCTGGTGGAGTAGCTGTAATCAACGTTGGCGCAGCAACTGAAGTTGAAATGAAAGATATTAAACTCCGTATAGAAGATGCTCTCGCCGCGACGCGTGCTGCCGTAGCAGAAGGCATAGTCCCTGGTGGTGGTATTGCATTATTAGCAGTTTCAGACAAGGTTGTAAAAGCCACATCATCCTTTGTCGGAGATCGCAAAACAGGTGCTAAAATTATAGTTAAAGCATTAGAAGCACCTCTTCGTCAAATTGCTGAGAATTGTGGTATTGATGGTGGTGTTGTTGTTGACACCGTGAAGAGATCAAAAAAGCCTGGATATGGTTATGATGCACAAAGAGATGTTTATTGTGATATAGTAAAAGCTGGCATAACCGATCCAACAAAGGTAACTAGAAGCGCACTCGCAAACGCTGCAAGTGTAGCGGCTACGTTATTAACTACTGAAGCTTTGGTTGCTGATATTCCTGAACCTGCTGCACCACAAATGCCCCACGGTGGTGGTATGGACGGCATGTACTAAGATAATCATTTTATTATATATTCTCATTTTAAACACCTTTAACACCTGTATAAACTACAGGTGTTTTTTTAATGGAAAAATGATACTGTTATAGCGGAACGTGTTGTAGTTAGTGATAAGGAAGATCTAATCACAATAATAGGTGCTCCCGTCATTTTTTTATTGCTTATATTACTTGCTCTTTATTGCGCAATGATGCTTGATGAAATAATTTATTTTATAATATCACCAGTTTTTCTAATCATCATGATTGGGTTGTTTTTTATATTTCGATATAGTCTTAAAAATTATAACCAGAAACGCTTAAACAACAAACTAGAGGTTTCTACCATTGTTCAATTTGATAATTGTTTGGTTTTATATAACCTTAAGTAAGACCACAACAACTCTAGAATTTAATACTATTAAAAATTTTGTAGTTGCTGTACCATTTGAATTATTTAAAAACAGTAAGATTCTTCGAAAACATGCTTATGGGAGTGTCGTTTTTTATATATAATCTCCTGACAATGCAATTTCAAAGGTTTCTGTCGATTTTGTGGCAAATCCCTATGATGTAATACTTAAAATTCGGAGTCTTATGACTAAAACTCATAGTTAAATCTTAAAATCCTGGGTTATTTTGTAACGACAAAATATCTATTTCAAACAATTCAAAAACCTCCCTTTGTTGTTTTGTTATAGGTTTTATTATACGTTCATTGTTTATATAAACTGAACGCCACTTTGATAGTAGTACAGTCAGTTCTTTGAGTGTCATTTTTTTATATAAACCAGTTTTTGTCATTTGCGAATGAATTGAAGATAACAAAATTAAAGATATAAAACCTACAAAGGTTTTATTTTCCATTCGCTTCTGATCATGCACACGTAATTGGCCTAAGTCTAAATCCTTTTTAAGTCTCAAAAAACCTTTTTCGACAACGTCCTTAGCTCTGTAGATTTCAACTGCTTTTTTTGCATTATCTATTACGTTGCTTATAAGAACCATGTATCCAGAATATTTAATTGCCTTTTTAATTATGTCCTCTTTGTAAGTGATGGTATAACCCAATTCAGATTTACTAGATCTACGCATGTTCAGATATTTTAAATGCTCATCCGAATTAACATATTTGTCAAAATCCTTTTCAGCCTGATCTTTTAATATTGCCACTTTCCTGATTAAATCTTCATTTCGA
>JAIRMA010000048.1 GCA_031259085.1 Christensenellaceae bacterium | reverse complement strand
GGCAAACCAGTTGATATCCCATCATATCTCGTAAAAAAAGATGATGTTATTTCAATAAAAGAAAACAAGAGATCAAAACCAATCTTTGAAGAGCTCAAAACTATGAAGATTAGTAGCTTGCCCAAATGGCTTACTTTTAATCCTGCCACATTAAGTGGGCAAATAATAGCGTTGCCAACTCGAGAGGATCTCGACCTATCAATTTCAGAACATATGATAGTTGAGTTATACTCTAAATAATTAGTGATTAAATGAAGGAGGTTCATTAAAATGCTAGAAATATTAAAACCTAAACTCAACGTTGAAGAAGGTATCAATCGAGCAGAAGCAACTTTTGTAGTTGAACCACTTGAACGTGGTTATGGCATAACAATAGGCAATGCGCTACGCAGAATATTATCGACTGCATTGCCTGGAGTAGCAATAATTGGTATAAAGATTGAGGGTGTAGCTCATGAATTTTCAACGCTACCAGGGATTAGGGAAGACATATGTGAAATAATTCTTAATTTGAAGGAAGTTGCAATAAAAGCTTATAACACTGAATTATTTGAACAACATGTCGTACGCCTTCACAAAAGCACTCCTGGTGTTGTAACTGCTGGAGATATTGAGGTTACAAGTGACATTGGTATAATGAACCCAAATGCATATATTTGTACTTTAGATCGTGGTGCTTCTTTAAACATGGATCTCACAATAGGGATTGGCAGAGGCTATGTTAGTGCAAAAGATAACAAAAACACTAAAGCCGCAATAGGATATATTCCTATAGACTCTTTGTTTTCACCTGTATTGTCAGTTAGTTATAATGTTGAAAGCACACGTGTCGAGCAGTCCATTGATTATGACAAATTATGCATAACTGTAAAAACAAATGCATCATCCACGCCATGCGAAGCTATTTCATTAGCTGCTAAAATCATGCAAGATCATCTAAGACCTTTCATTGATCTAGTAGATAGCATGTCGAATTTAGATACGATGGTCGCGCCATCAGATGGTAGTCATAACAAAACATCTGGAATGACTATAGAGGAGTTAGAGCTTTCTGTAAGGCCTCTGAATTGTTTAAAGAGGGCTGGAATATGCTCTGTAGATGATCTGCTTCAGAAATCTGAGGATGAGATGTTAAAGGTTCGTAACCTGGGAAAGAAGTCATTAGATGAAGTTATAAAAAAACTTGAGATAATGGGACTAGGTTTGAACAATAAGGACGATTAGGAGAATAAAATGGCATCAAATAGAAAATTAGGTAAAAGAACCGATCAAAGGGTTCAATTAGTGTATAGCCAAGCATCAGCACTTTTATGGAATGGAGTTATAGAAACTACTCTCGAGCGGGCTAAAGAAGTGCGCAAAATTGCTGAAAAAATGATTACAATTGCAATACGCACATATAAAGATACTGTCAATGTCACAAAGATGAAACTTAATTTGAATGATGAAAAAGTTCCAGTTGAATTTGTCAATGACGGACCAAAAAAGTTGGCCGCAAGACGTCGTCTTTTAGCAATGGTTCAAAATATCCCAGAACGTCATGTTCCCAAAGAGAGAAATTCTGACTATAAAGTACGAACAAAAGATATTAAATTTCCAGTAATTGAAAAATTATTTCGTGTATACGCTCCAAAATATGATTTGCGCGCTGAAGAAAAGAATTCAGGCGGGGGCTATACAAGGATCATAAGAATAGGAAATCGACGTGGCGATGATGCTACGATGGTGCTTTTACAACTTGTTTAAACATGAAATTAATAAGAGGGGGTAAAAACCCTCTTTTCTTATAACTTAAATGTGTCTAGAAAAGTATAATTTTCAATCCCGTTAACAAAGCAAATATTGACCTTTTTCCTATTTTAGTATATAATATTGTAGTCGCAAGTACTTGGTACATCTCTATTAAACGAGTAATCGTACTGCAGGAGTTTATAAATGCTGGTTGCACCAAAAAAACAAATAATTCTAATATTAGCAATAAGTGTAGTGCTTATATTTGCAATTTATGCAACTGGTTCTTTTTTTGCAAAAGGAGTAGAAAGCGAGGTCCCTACCTCGGGCGCTGAAAACAAATATCCTCTAAATAATATTATTAAAAATACAGAGGACGTTTATCAAGACACTATTGATGACATATCAATTTTTGATACTTTACAAAATGATGAAGATGATACAAAATATACGTTAAGCTATTCAATGTTAGGCGGTAACTCTAAGCCTAATGAATCAGTGTCGTCAGTTCAGATTTCGCCACAGGGCACTCGAGTAGCCGATGGTGATTTTCGTTATGTTCTTGATGGATGGTATTTAGATTCTGGACTTACAAATAGAGTTACGTTTCCATATACATTAAATTCAAACACAACATTTTATGCTAAATGGGTCTTTGCAATTGAAACTATTCAGGATCTAAAAAACATAGATCTTAGAATGGATGCAGATTATAGACTAATGAACGATTTGTTGTTAGGAAATATAGAATGGATTCCATTAGGATTGCATTTATCAGCTCCTGACGAAAAAGGCAGAGAAAACACAGTTGTTGTAGCTGCTGATGGTGGGCTGGTAACATTTACAGGCACTTTAAATGGTGCAAAACGTGACGCAAACGGTAACGACAGTAGTGACAGATACAGATTATATAATCTAAACATAATGCCAATAGCTGAAGAGCAATCCTATCACTATATGCCTTATGGATTGTTTGCTTTAATAGGAAAATCTACAGATGGAACTAAGAGAGGAACGGTATCTAATTTAGAAATCGTATCAGCGCGCATTTTTTTAGATGGTGGGTTCTCCCGGTTTTTCATAGGTGGAATAGCAGGCAAATTAGTTGGTGGACTTATTGAAAATTGTGCTGTAAATGGTAATATTAATAACCCAGAATTGATTTATGACGGCTCAATTTTAGACGATTTTTTGGGGACAGCATATGGATATGCTTCTCCCACGATTCACACATTTTTAGGGCTCATCGCTGGAGGAATTTCTTATGGGGCCGAGATCAATAATTCTTCATCGTCTGGATTAATTACATCTGCCTCTGTATCTGAAGGGGTTTTTGTTGGTGGTATCACCGGATTTAATTGGGATTCGAGCATCATTAACTGTTATTCAACAGCAAATGTATATGGACGCTATTCTGGGGGATTGACTGGCTACAATAATGGTACCATTGATGATTCGTATGCAACTGGTACTATAACAGCAAGTATGTCATATGCGTGTTTAGCTGGTGGAGTTTCTGCATATAATGACATAAGTGGGATTATCACAAAGACATATGCAACTGGCAATGTAACTGCGCGCACTGCTGGTGGACTCGTGGCAGTTAATATATTCAATTATAGTGCTGTTAGCCCGCCAAATATTGCTGGAGACGTTATATACGAAGCATTAAAAGATAGTCCTGGAGTTGATTCTACTCAAGTAGATGATGCGTTACTAGCCGAGGAAAAGGCTGTTGCAATAGGCGTAGGCACAGGTGGTATAATTAAGAACTGCTATGCATCTGGCAAAGTCACAGGTAATGAATATGCGGGCGGGCTTATAGGAAGAGCGGAATCCATTATTCCTATCACGGGCGTTAGTGGAATCAAAGCTAAACCGTTATCTGCAAATTCATTCTTTATAGCCAATAATTTTGCATACGGTGATGTTGTAATAAAAGCTACAGAGGTTGCGTATAAAAACTCTGAAGGCGTTTATGTAATAACCACTGGTGTATCACACTCTGTGTATGCTGGGGGTCTGATTGGGCATGCGTCTGAGATTAGAATGATTAGTTGTATTGCGTTTGGTAATGTAACTGGTGAGTCTAGACGCCCATATGGGACTGGTGTTCAATATAATCCAGCATATGTTGGAAATGTAGTAGGACAAAGTACCCAAACTCTGACCAAAGATTCATCAACTGAAACTGATTATTACGTAGGATTAATACGTATTATATTTGGAACGGCTAATCAAAAACTAACTAGAAATGCGGGACAACAAGTCGCTGAAACATCAATCTCACCAATCATTCAATACACTGGTGAAACTGGCCTTGATAATATAGCGTATTTGACAACATCTTATGATGCTATAATTTCAGCTGGACTGGGCTTTGACACGTCGGTATGGGATTTTACAGATGTCGATTTTCAAAATAAAAGATATCCAAGGTTTGTTAGATAATGTTCAGTGCTGAAGTTAAAATCACAAAATCAAGGTGGATCACATGTAATATGTATTACCTCAAAAAATACATAGGAGTGCGTGAAGTGTTGTTGTTATTATTCCTTTTCATAGCTGGTATAGTATTGGGAATAATTGCAGAAAACCTGTTTGTGCTAGCTATGTGTGGTGTGACTGTTTTACTAGCGATCATCTGTATAGCTATATATTATGCAACTGGAATTGCAGGATTTAAACAGGAATTTGAAAAACGGAGTGCCGTAAAGTGGAATCTTGTATTTAATGAAATTGGCATAACAGCAGATGTCTTTGAGGAAAATGGTAATGCAAAATTCACTGATAAGAAATTGTATGAAGAATTAGATAGAATAGCATTATTGAAAGATAAAGTTTATATTTATTTTAATGCCGCACTTATGTTTTATATAAATCATTCGGATTTTACAGAAGGAAATTTTGTTGAGTTTTGTGAATTTATAAAGGGGCGCGTTGATCCCAAAAAACTGAAAATGAAGGCTAAATTTAAGTTTTATAGAGAAATAAAATAGTTTTTATTTAAATCGAAGAGAGAGGGATAATATGGATAATTTAGATGAAATACGTGCGCGGATAAAAGATTTAAGAGAATTTTCTGATTATACTATTACGCAATTTGCTGACAAATTAGGATTAGCCCACGAATTATACCAAGATTATGAAGAGGGACGTAAGAATTTACCAATTGGTATTATTTACGCGATAGCTGGAGCTTTGATGATTGAGCCTGGCGTGTTATTAACTGGGGATGAACCAAATGATGACGAATGTACTGTTGTGTATAAAGGGAAGGGTAGAGAAATAACTAGATATGATGGATATTCTTTTTCTTCACTGAATGGAAATTTTATTAATCCTGCTCTAGAACCAATGTTGGTTACTATAAAAGAGGGTGTATTACCTGAATTAGTTTCTCATGAGGGAGAAGAGTTTAATTATGTGATTGAGGGCATGCTAAGAGTAAATGTTAATTCGAAGGATTATTATTTAAAAGAAGGTGATAGTTTATATTTCAATGCAAAATTACCCCATGCACAGATAGCGATGTCATCAATTGCAAGATTCATAACCGTATTACAAAAATATTAGTAATTAGTTCAGTATTTTTGTGGCACTACTTTTCTATGTCCAAAACATTGTATTTTTTAATTCTAGAACAGAATGATTAACAGGTTAAATAAGTCATAATAGATATCTATTTGCATCTAATAAGCATAGATTATCACTATTTTTTTAAGTGCTTAAATCTTAGATTTTCATAGTGAAATATCATATAAATGATTAGGCTCTGTTATGGATAAATCTAAGAGCTCTACTACCTATCCAATCGCATTTTAATTGTTATTTTTCATGTATTAGAGAGGCACAGGCAAGTTTTCTTCGGTTAATAATAATCTCTATCACATCATTTTTTGATTTACTCCACACTTAAACCACTATGAAACTTTTACATAATTCCCTGGTTTTTTCATTTCATAACCCTATAATAATAAAGCAAGAAGTCTATATAGATTATT